>JASEHU010000024.1:0-5634 GCA_030018635.1 bacterium | reverse complement strand
TAGTTTTTTTGAGCAAACTATGAATAGTAAAAGAAATCTTATTTATGATCCAGGATGGGGATGGGAATGGATTCTAGGAGTAATGAACGCACAAGAGACTGCTGAGATAATAGCGAGAGTAGAGGTAGCTGGCAGTTTTACTACCAGACAGGAGGATGAGGCTAATCTTGTTGGAACAAAGACATTAGCGGTGGTTAATTTAGCCCGAAACCAAACCGAATCTATTCCTGCAGATATAAAATTACCGGATTATTTAACCGGTAAATTATACCTGGTCAGCTCACTTTATTCTCAGACAAATCAATTGATAACGCAGAAGATAACCCCTTTTTATATCAATCGGGCCAATATCAGTTTAAATTTAAAGACGAATAAGAAAACCTACAAAGCGGGTGATAAAGTAAATATCGAGGTTGATGTCAAGAATATGGGGACTTCAACGCTCGATGATTTAATTCTGAAACTGGAAAATGGAACAGCAACGATTTATGAAAGTAATAGTTTTAGTTTAGCACCGGGTGCAACAAATAAATTTACTACCCAGGTAATTGCCACCAAATCATTTATTTTATCCGCCAGGGTAATAAAAAGCGATGTCCTTATAAGCGAGATGGCAGAGACAATTGATGTCATAACGCCGACATTAGATGTGGATATAGAGGTAGAAGAGCCGGTAAGGAAAGGCACGCAAACATTTAATTTGGTTTTAAAAAATGATGGGAAAGGGGAGATGGTGGTAAATAGTAAGTGGCAAATAGGGAGTAGTAGTAATTGGAATGAGTTTGGGACAGTAACTATTCCCCCCGGCACCACAAAAAGGTTACCCGGTCAATTGAGTATTATCGATGATAGTGCCATTAATATAAATTGTAGCGGTGATATAAATGGGAATTGGGTAAAGTATGTAGAATTTGGGGAAATGGTAGATATTAAGGTTATGCCAGAGGATGTATATCCGGTGGGCTATCTGGAGGTGCCGTTTGAGGTGGTCAATACGGGAGAGTTAGATAGTGAGTTTGTGGCGACATGGACGATATCTACCGCAGAGACGCAGAGGGCACTTCGAAACAACCCCCTGACCCCCTTTAGTCAGGGGGAATCACTTCCCGTCTGGTGTAAGGCAATGCCGAAGATAATATTAACCACAAAGACTCAAAGACACGAAGGGAATCCACAACTCACACAGATTATCGAAAAAATCCCTGCAAATCCGAGCAAATCCATATCTAAAGAATCAATCCAAAATCCAAAATCCAAAATTTAAAATTTAAATAATTCCATTATCCTTCCCTGTGAATTTTATGTGCCTGCAGGGCAGATAATTAGCGGTAGTTTGGTCTTTGAGTTAGCCGCAGGAACCTACAACCTGTCTTACGATTATTTTAGAGGAAATGGAAGTAAGAGTTTTAAGGTAATAGAGGAAAATATCGCCAGGATTTCGGGGTTTGGGGTTCGGGATTCGGGCTTTGACATAGGAATAGTAAATTCAGGTATCACTGAGTTTAATGGCAGTATCAAACTTGATAGCGGTTTTTACCAGAGTAAAGGTAGTATTACTATCCCGGCCAATAATACCGCTACCTACACCTTTACTAATTTTATCCCATCGGCAACAGGGATATACCCTACCTTAATTCAGATTTTATATAATGAAACGTCAGTCCATACCCAGGAAACTGCATTAATCTTTGAGCCGGAATTCAGGGTGGCAGAGGTTAGTTATACCGTAGAGGGGACATCTTCTACAGGCTTAACTGCTGGCAAAACTGGGACGATGAGTATTGAACTGGTAAATACCGGGAATATAGAAGAAGAGGTTGAACTCGAGGTCCAATTAGCCGACTTGATTAATAATCGGCAGAAATTAAGGCTGGCACCATTACAAAACGGATTAGTAGATATAGCCGTAGAAGTAGATGGAGATATACAAAATGGTAATTATTTAGGTGTGCTCGGTTGTAAATGGAACGGGATAAATGGTGAGAAAGGCACAACAACAAATATAACTGTGCCTATCGCGGGAAACAAAATTGAAGTAAACCATAGTTTAAACAGAGATTATTACGAGATAGGGCAAACAACTACCCTGACCCTGGATATAACCAATCAATCATCGCTGGGGACATTAAGTTTGTCTGCCCATGTCCGATACAAAAATTATGATGAACGAATTGACTTTTTACTCACCGGGAGCAGAAGTTTAATCTTTGCCTTTAAATTTTCAGGTGTTGATGAACGGGTATTCTACGGAATATATACCGATACTAATCGAGGAGTATTCCTTAATTCTATTTTGCTGAAAGAAAAGGGGACAATGACTATATGGACAGATAAGCAGGTGTATGATGAGGGAGCGACTGTAACATTAACGGTTATCTTGCAGGAGCCGGGGACAGTGAATTTAACTATGCCGGGAGAACCGGTAAGAGCGATACTTGTATTTACCGGGACAGACACGGTTATCTTCAAACTACCGGATATGATGCCGAGTGGCACTTATTATATTAAGGCGGAGCATGAAGACTTCCTGAACCAGGCAAGATTGATTCCTATTGATGTCATTGGCACAGATGTTCGCATAACCAGGGTAACCTTAAATAAGGAGAGATACACAATGGATGATATTCTGGAGGCAAGACTGACCGTCCAGACAAATAAGCCAATACAGGGGTTGATAAAGGCCTGGATAATCGACCCTTACGGCACGATAACATTTAGCGGAACATCCTCAAGTGAAATCAGTAATTTTAAGGAAATCGTGATTAACGGGAGTATTAATCCAACCTACTCAGGAACATATAGATTAGTCTATGGTGTCTATCCTGTTGACTCAACAATGACCTTGAGCCTGGGTGAGAAGCGATTCGATGTCATGGGAATAGTAAAATTAGTCCTTGATGTGGGAACGACTACCTATTATAATACCCTGGGGCCAATTAATGTCAAATATAAGGTCTATGGCGATAAAACCCGAAGGTTACTACGGATTTTATTCGATGATGAAGAAAAGGTTAATCAGGAAATAGAAGGATTATATACCGCTGGGGAGTTGAATCTTTATGTTAATTCCCCGGGAACCCATACCTTAAAGATGAATTTTGGTAGTTTTAGTAGCCCACTGAATATAGTTGTTGTTGACACACAAGCCCCTCAAACACAAATGACTAAAATTTTGGGTGAGCAAATAGGGTCCTTTGTCAGCAAAGGGATAACCTATAGTTTTGAGGGAGATGATTTATTTCCATTAACTACTTATGTAAATCTGGATCTGGCAGAATTTGCTACCTATACCAGCCCTATTTCTTTAACCGAAACAGGGAGTCATACCCTGCGGTATTACTCCATAGATAGTTCGCAGAATAAAGAGACAACCAATGTCTATGAGGTATTTGTGGATGATATTCCACCAACCAGTAGCCTGCAATTAATAGGTAGTTCGACTATATACCAGGATGAGTTCTATGCCAGGCCAACAACCATAATAAAGTTATCCGCAGAGGACATAGGCTGTGGGATACAAAAGCTCAGGATGAGGTTCAACGAAGCAGACTGGGAGGATTACACGGGTAGTTTTACCTTAACTGCGGGCAGACAGACCATTTCCTATTATAGTTTAGATGCCTTAGGCAATCAGGAGGCAACCAGAACAGCTAAATTCCGGATTTTTGAAGGGATAACAAGGCTGGACATCAGTCCAATGACTAAACCAGTTATCGTAGGTGGGTCGTATACATTCAGGGTATGGTGCTATGATAATGGGGATAATTTAGGTCTGCCGGATGAAGACCCGCAGTGGTCAATGGAAGGGTTGTTGGGGACAATCTCTCCAGTTGGGCTGTGGGCTACCTTTATTCCTGGGGAGATTTCAATCGGGAAAATAAAGGTGGAAGTTGGTAATATAGTATCTCATAGGGAAATAAAAATATATCGTCAGGTAGGGACAGGAAGCAGGCAAATTAGTAGTCAGGATAAAAAGGTCTCCTGCCTCATTTCTCAAGAAGACGAAGGGATATTAATCAGCATTTTAAAGATTAATGGGACAATAATTACGCCACACCTACTGCCAGAAGGTATGTTTGGGATAAAGGATATGTGGTATGAATTTAAGGCATTAACCGGGACAGGGAGTATTGTGAATAATTTTAATCAGCCTGTCCGAATAGAATTCAGGTATGAAGATGGGAATAATGATGGGATAATAGATAATACGGATATAATAGCCAAACGGCTGAAGATATTCAGGTTTAGCCAGGATAAAGGTTATGAAGAGATGAAAACAGAGATTGATGAGTTAAATAAGATAGTTAGTTGTTGGGTAAATAGTTTTTCTACTTATGGTTTAGCCGGGCAAAAACTATCTAATCGAATTTATGCCTATCCAAATCCATTTATTAAATCTATTCATAGGGATATACGATTCAGGGATATACCGTTAGGTGGTATTATTAAAATATACACGATAGCCGGAGAAAAGGTAGTGGAATTAAGAGAAGATAATGGAGATTATGAGGTCATCTTTGATGCCAGGGATCTGGCAAGTGGGATATATATTTATGTAGTTACTACACCGCAAGGTCATAAGGAGATAGGAAAGATAGGGGTGATAAGATAATTTTTTTATTTTAAATTTCGGATTTAGTCCTTAATATCTACTTCCTCTCGTAGAATGGATTCCTTCTCAATATATTTCAAGAGATAATTAAGGAGTTGAGAGATATGAGGAATTTCGTTCTGCAGGACTTCATATATCTCCGGTGATTCTACCTCCCAATAAAGATGAACCAATCTATCCCTTAATTTTATCAACCTCAAGGTAGTTTTGGTAAATTCGTGAGGGATGGCCTCTGCCTGGGCTAAAAAATTGATTATATCCTTAGAACTTCCGGGTCTGCCTAATCCTTTAACCGCGATAATGTGGGTAGCCAAATCAACTAAAGAGTCAATACTTATTCGCAAATAATGTTCTGCCAGGGCGATATTTTGGGCATCTGTTAAAAAAATAGTCTCTGGAAGCTCTTTTAATTTATTTAATTTTTTTATTGAGGTTTCCGCCATATTGGCTCGTTGAAAAACTATCTCTTTATTAAACATGTTTTCTCCTTTTCTTGTTACCCTTGCTTCTAAATATTTATCATAATGTTCTAAATAAGGTTTAAATTTAAAGTATTTTTTTGAAGATAAATCCTCAAATTCCCTCCTCAACTCATCATCCTTAGAACAGATAAGTTTTCCTGACACGATAATATCATATCTAAAAGGTAAGGGGGCATTGTTTAAAATGACTATATCAAATTTATCAAAATTGAGTAATTGACAAAGTTCGGCATTTAATTCAATGGTTTTTTCAAAGGCATTTATTGATTCCCCACCTTTAAGTAAAAAGGCAATGTCTATATCTTCAACCTGGGATAAATCCGAGGTAGTCAATATAGACCCAAACAAATAAACCCCGATGACATCATCCTTTGTTAAAGAATATCCCTGAATAATCTTAATCCATCCATTTAAATCTATATTCATTTAATTGTTTTAAAAGTATAACATAAAAAGAGAATATTGTCAACATTAAAAATTGTGTCGTAACTGCTCAGTGAACGGTGGAAAGATGAAGTTGAGAGGATGAGAAGGTAAGAG
>JASEHU010000249.1 GCA_030018635.1 bacterium | reverse complement strand
TTCCAATTTCTAATTTCAATGTCCTGTGAACAGCTATATTTAATGAAAGGTGGTAATTTACTGGGTTTCTACAAAATTTGCAAAAGTTCAGCACTTATAACTTTTTCGTGTTTTTAAACTTTCGTGTTTTCGTGATTAAAATTTACAGTGCCATTTATACAAGGAGGTATTTAAAAAATGAAGAAAAAAACAGGTGCACAGGAACATACTATTATTATTGGGACGATTTTAGCCAGTGTATTGGTTTTTGTCCTGGGTTTCTTTTTGGGTCGAGCATGGGTAATGATGCCACAGGAAAAAATGGTTCAAGTTAAAAAGGAATCCCCTTCTCCTGTCATAGTCGCACCGGAACCAGAGGGTGAGGATTTTGAAGATACTTTAGCCAAACTTAAACAAAAAAAGATAATGGAAGAAGCGATGAAGACAAAAGAGGCACAATTTGAGATTAAAAGAAATCAAAAGGAAAAAGAAGAAAGAAAACAAAAAGAAGAAAAAATGAAATTGGCTATATTATTGGAGGAAAAGAGAAAACAACAAGAACAAGAGAAAATAAAAATGGCACTGGCAAAAAAAGAAAAGGAACGGTTGCAAGCCCTTCAAGAGAAAGAATTAGATGAGAAGAAAAAAGCAGAAGCAAAGAAAAAGGAAGAAATCAGGCTGAAAGAATTAGCTGAGAAAAAAGAGGTATCACCTCGAGCTGAGGCTAAGAAGGTAGGACAAGATTCTCAATCATCTGTGCAAAAAACTGAAGAAAAGGCAAAGGAAGAAAAAATAACTCAAGGTGATATTTCTCCTCAAACTCCTGAAGTGCCATCAGAAGAAGGAAAATATACTATTCAACTACAGTCTTCACGAGACAGACAAAAGGTTGAAGAGTTACTTACGGAATTAAGAAATCGTGGATACGCCGCCTATGTCATCCAGGCAGACCTTAAAGAAAAAGGTGTCTGGTACAGAATCAGACTTGGTAAATACGATAGTAAGGAAGAGGCTATACAAGATGCAGAAAGATTGAAAAATATGGGTGTATTCAGCAGTTATTTGATAACGAAGAGATAGGGTAGGAAGATAGGAAGGTGAGAGGATGAGAAGATAGGAGGATGAGAAGATGAGATTTTTCTCACCTTCTTATCTTCTCATCCTCTCATCCTCTCATCCTCTTACCTTCCTGCCTAAGTGGTAGATAAAAATGAGAGGAAAAGTTTATTTAGTCGGGGCAGGACCTGGAGATACAGGGCTTTTGACCATGAAAGCAGTTGAATGCCTTAAACAGGCACAAACCATAATTTATGATGCCTTAGTCAATCCTGAAATCCTTTTCTTGGCTAATGAAAATGCCGAAAAACTCTATGTGGGCAAGAAGGCAGGTAAGCATACCCTACCTCAATCAGAAATCAATCAATTACTTATAGACAGGGCAAAAGAGGGGAAGATAGTCGTCAGACTAAAAGGGGGAGACCCGTTTATCTTTGGGCGGGGAGGCGAAGAGGCAGAATTTTTAGCCGAAAAGGGAATAGAATTTGAAGTAGTCCCCGGCATTAGCTCGGCCATAGCCGTGCCTGCTTATGCAGGCATACCTTTAACCCACCGAAAATATACCTCTACCTTAACCATTGTCACCGGACACGAAGATGTAACTCTAAACAAACCCGACTCACTCTGGCAAAAAATAGCTAAATTAGGTGGAACAATCGTTATCCTTATGGGTGCCTCAAACCTGACCCAGATTGTCAGGGAATTGGTTAATAACGGATTAAACAGCCAGACACCGGTAGCCGTCATTTCCTGGGGAACGCTACCTGAACAGGAAACGGTAGTAACTACCTTGAATGATATTGGAGAAAAAACGAAAAGGATTAATCCACCAGCCGTAATTGTCATTGGTGAAGTAGTCAATCTGCGGCAAAAACTTAATTGGTTTGAGAAAAAAAGGAATACCTTGTTACCGTTATCAGGCAAGAGGATTTTAGTCACCCGCACCAGAGAACAGGCCAGCAAATTAACCGAATTATTGAAAGAATATGGCGCCTGGGTCATAGAATTCCCTGTAATTAAAATTGCCCCTCCTACAAACTACAAAAAATTGGATAGGGCAATCAACAAAATAACGGATTATGATTGGCTTGTTTTTACCAGTTCTAATGGTGTCCAGTATTTCTTTAACAGATTAAAGGAGATTGGGCAAGACATCCGCGAGTTAAAAGGAATAAAGATAGCGGCAATTGGACCTGAAACCAAGAAGGTGTTGGAAGGGTTAGGTCTTGCGGTTGACTTTCAGCCGCAAGAGGAATTTACCCAAGAAGGGTTGCTCGAGGGTTTTAAAAAGATTGGGGCAAAAAGGGAGGTAAAGGGGGTAAAAAAAGTTCTTGTCCCAAGAAGTGCTTCTGCACGAGAGGTGTTAATCGAAGGGTTAAAACAAATGGGTGCAGAGGTAGATGAAGTAACGGCCTATCGGACAATAACTGGGGAAAACAACGAGGCTTATTTAAAGGGGTTATTGTTGCACAAAGCCATTGATATTATTACCTTTACAAGTTCATCTACAGTTACTAATTTTTGCAGTCTATTTAAAGAAGAGGAACGGGTTCGCCTTTTAGATAAAGTAAAGTTTGCCTGTATCGGTCCTATAACGGCTCAAAAGGCACAGGAGATGGGACTAAAAGCAGATATTATCGCTAAGGAATATACGATTAAAGGGCTGGTCGAGGCAATACTCATTATGAAAATGTGTAAGCAAGGAGAAGTGGAGAATAGGGAGAATTGTAGAGATTAGGTAGAGATTTATTGTTTTCCTTATCAATAAAAATGATGAAAAACAAGAGAAAATTACCGGATAATCAAATAGCCTTTTACCAATCACCCGATGGTTCAGTCAATATTGAAGTGCTTTATGCACAAGAAAATATCTGGCTTACCCAAAAGAAAATGGCGGAACTCTTTGCTACTACCCCACAAAATATCACTCTTCACTTAAAAAATATCTATAAAGAGGGCGAGTTAGAGAAAAATTCAACTTGTAAGGATTTCTTACAAGTTCAAAAAGAAGGCGAAAGAGATATCTCAAGAAATCTTATATAAAGTAATACAAGACAAAAATTATATTTCCGATTTTGACAAAATAGTCAAGAAACTAAAAGATAAAAAAACAGGGAATAATCATAGAGAAGGTGTTAAAGAAGGTTCTGTTGATTAGTTTTTTAAAGGGATTGTGCCCCCAGAATTAAAAACTTTAATAAAGTGTCTAATGGTGCAAAAATGATTTTAGATAATGAAAATAAAAATCTAAAGGTTCATGAATGGATAACCAGGTATACGGTAGAAGGCAGGTTTAATATTGTTACCGGATATTTTACTGTTGGGGCATTAGCTTATATATCTCAAAAAGTAAATGAAAAAATTGATGAATTCAATCTTGTGCTGGGTGATATTGTCAACATCGGCCAAATAAAGAACAGAACCCTTGATTTGCTTAATGAAAATATTACGATTGAAGCGGCTCTGAGATTGAGCAGTCTTTCTAAAGAAGCGGTTAATTTTTTGAAACAGGATAAAGTCAAGGCTAAGACATTAGAGCCAAATTTCTGTCACGCTAAAGCCTATATTTTTGAAAGCAAGGATAAAGATGTTCAAAAGGACTATTACATCTCAGGAAGTTCAAACCTGACCGAGGCTGGCATAGGGCTGAAACAAACACATAATATTGAGCTAAATAGTGCGACCTGTGCGGTTGAAATTTACCACACAGGTTATATTTTTGTAGACATAATCCTGAAATCGGCAAGTAGCCAATGGATAAGTTAATAACCAATTGATATAAAAAGA
>JASEHU010000248.1 GCA_030018635.1 bacterium | reverse complement strand
TCCAAAATCGAAAATTTTCCAATTCTCCCTATTCTCCACTTCTCATTGCTTACACTTAATCTTGACAAGGCACTACAGTCTATCCACCTTTATAGTAACACAAATTATTCCCATAGTCAAGTTATTTTTTTGGCTGGGTGGTGAACAAGAAAAAGTGAAGAGTGAAGAGTGAAAAGTGAAGAAGGGATAGGAAAATTTCCTTTTTCTTCTTCATTTTTCACTATTCACTATTCACTATTCACTTCTTACTGCCTATTCCTTTCCTTACTTTTTCACTATTCACTATTCACTTTTCACTCATTTCTTCGTGGTAAAAGGAGTTAAAAATGCCTACCAAAAAAGAAACCTTACATTCAAAAATCGAAAATTTAGAAAAAGAATTACAAGAAATGATACAGGAATTATCCATGGCGTATGAAGAATTGGCTTTAATCTATGATATATCTATGAGCATAGGAACAATGTTGAATGTGGATAGATTACCCATAGAAGTCCTGACTAAAACAATGAATATATTAGAGGCTAAATATGGCTATTTAATGTTATTTGATGATGAGGATTTTAAACTAAAAGTTAGAGCGGCTATAGGTTTTGACCCTGAAAAATTAAATAAGTTCAGAAATGAATTTAAGGCAGAAGAAGGTATATCAGGTCAGGCGATAAGAGAAGGAAAATATATCATTGCGAATAATATTCAAACCTCAAAAGAAATTCATGAACATATATTAGGTATTGATAATATCTTATGTATTCCTATGAAATATAAGGATGAGCCGGTAGGTATAATAACCTTAGGCGATAAACTTTCAGGGGAGCCTTTCTATACCCCGGATGCAAAACTTCTCTATTCATTGGCTACTTTGATTGCCACTACACTCCAAAATGCCCGGTTTTTTTGCCAACTCCAGGATTTATTTATTACTACGGTAAGTTCTCTTTCCTCGGCTATCGATGCCAAAGACTCTTATACAAAAGGACATTCTGAACGGGTAACCAATTATGTCTTAGATATTGCTAAGGCATTAAATATGGCCGAGCGGGATAGAAATATACTTGAATTATCGGCCAGGTTACATGATTTAGGTAAGATTGGTGTATCTGAATCTATTTTAGATAAACCCGGTAAGCTGGATGACGAAGAATGGAAAATAATGAAGGCACATCCACTAAAAGGAGTTAAAATTCTTGAGCCTGTAGAGGATATAAAAGAGACATTGGTGGCTGTTCAACAAGCACGATTATTGGTACCCAAAGAAGATATGAAAAATATTATTCCTGGAATTAAACACCATCATGAAAGATATGATGGTCACGGCTATCCTGATGGATTAGTAGGAGAGGATATTCCGTTAATAGCCAGAATAATTGCCGTAGCCGATGCCTTTGATGCTATGACTTCTACCAGATCCTATCGTCCGGCGATGAGTGAAGAGCAGGCAATCGCTGAATTAGTCAAGAATGCAGGCTTACAACATGACCCTAATATCGTTGAAATGTTTATTCAATCGAGGAAAAAGAAGAAGGATTTGGAAATTGGAAATTAGAAAATGGAAATTAGGGGATGGTTCACTTTAGTGTGAAAGCTTGCGGGTAAAAGATGGAGTTGAAATTGGAAATTAGAAATTAGGGAGAGAGATTGAGGCGAGTCTACGAGTTAAGTGAAGACCTAATTTTTAATTTCCAAAAGAAATCACAGGAAAAACGATGAAAATGAATCGTCCCGAAATTAGGTCTTTCGCTCTCTCCTCTCCCCCAATTTCTAATTTCTATTTTCCAATTTCAACTTCATCTCTAAAATTACAATTTGTAACGAGGTTAAATATAATCATAATTTATAACGCAATGGAGTATAATAGTTTCTTGATTAACCTATCTGCAACTATGTCTACTATACCTCTGCGCGATAAAAGACGACCTTCCTGTAATAATTCTTTTGCCGAGTGAACCTTATCTTCCCTTATATCCGGAGTTTTTAAGACACCAAGGATAATCTTAGTTATTTCGTAAGCAGTTCTACCTTCTTGTGATAAGGTAAGTTTATCTTCCCCTTTACAGACGACAAATTCCTCTTCCGTAGAGGTAGCAAATTCCTTTGGATGTTTGATTGCCTCTTCAAAAGAGAATTCAGGTGTAGGTCTTCGTTTGAGAATATCAGGCTCTTTCTGAATAGCTTCTTGTGTTTTTATGACATCATTTAATTTAAAAATATCTACCATTTTAGTTCCTTAGGAGTCTGACAGGTCAGACCTGTCAGACTATTTATAAGTATGCAATCCCGGCAACAACAAATTTACCCCAAGAAAGGTAAATAACATACATCCAAAACCGATTATCGTTAAGTAAGCGGTTTTTTTACCTCGCCAGCCGCGCATGAATCTGGCGTGCAGGTAAGCCGCATAGACAAACCAGGTAATTAAAGACCATGTTTCCTTTGGGTCCCAGGTCCAGTATGAACCCCAGGCAGAATCTGCCCATAAGCATCCGGTAATTATACCTGCTGTCAAAGCCGGAAATCCTATAGAAATAGATTTATAACTTAAATTGTCAAGAATATCTAAAGAAGGAAGTCGTAAATAAGCATCTTGTTTTTTTAGTCTTAATGCCTTATCCTGAATGATGAACATTAAACCAAAATCAAAAGCACAGACAAATGTCCCATAACTAAATATACTCAAACCAACATGAATACCGAGCCAGTAACTTTGTAATGCCGGCACTAACGGTGTAATTTCCCTGGGTAAAAAATATCCATAAACAAGGATAAAAAGAATAACAGGAACAACAAATACCCCTAATATCTTTAATTTATAACGATATTCGATAAAACAAAAGATAATACTTACCATCCAGCCAAAAAAGACAAGGGTTTCAAACATCCCTGACATTGGTAAGTGACGAGCCTCAAATCCCCTGGTAACTAAACTTAAAGTATGAATACTCAGACTTAAAATGGTCAGACCATATCCATAATTACTCCATCTTTGTTTTTTTGACCAGAGGAAAACAAAATAGAGAATGGTTGAAATGGCATATAAACCAACGGCAAAATTAAAATATATCAAATTGAGCATTAGAGTTCTCCTTAATTAAGTGAAAAGTGAAAAATGAAAAGTGAAAAATGAAAAGTGAAAAGTGAAAAGTGAAAAGTGAAAAACTGATTTTTATAACTTTTCACTTTTCACTTTTAGTTTTTCACTTTTTCGTAACTTACCTAATGAATTCACTAAACCCTCATATTCCGTGCCATAAATATTTTGCAGGTCTTCCTTGATTTTTTTGGCTAATGCAGGACTTTTACCACTTGTAGAAACACTAATGGTTAAACTACCTCTTCTTAATGTGGCTGGAAGAATAAAGTTACATAATCCTGGCGCATCAACCACATTTATTAACAAATTTAATCTTTTAGCATCATCGGCAATCTTAGCGTTAAGTTGAGCATCATCACTGGCCGCAATGACTAAAAATGTCCCTTCTTTTATATCCCCGAATTTGTATTCTTGTGGTAGGTAGGTTATTTTGTTTTTGTCGACTAATTTTTGAAGAGAAGGACTTATCTCCGGGCTGATGACAATAACCTTTGCACCTGCCTCAAGTAGTGATTCAACCTTACGAAAGGCTACCTTTCCTCCTCCTACAATCACACACCTTTTATCCTTTATATCAAGACATATTGGATAGTAAGTCATTTTCATTTTCCCTTGACAAATGTGATTAAATGTATTATAATTGAATTTCTGATAAAAGTCAACTAAAAAATAACAAGGTAAGGTAACTGCTCAGTGAACGGTGGGGTAGAAATTGGTAGAGATGGGTGGAGATCAGGTAGAGATTTATTGTTTTCTTTACCAATCT
>JASEHU010000247.1 GCA_030018635.1 bacterium | reverse complement strand
CACATTAAGACCGGTTTGTCCTCCCAGTGTTGGTAAAAGGGCATCAGGTCGCTCCCGCTCGATGATTTTGGTTACTATCTCCGGTGTGATTGGCTCAATGTAAATTCGGTCGGCCATCTTTGGGTCGGTCATAATCGTTGCCGGATTAGAATTAACTAAGATGACAGAATAACCTTCTTCTTTTAATGCCTTGCAGGCCTGGGTGCCTGAGTAATCAAATTCACAACCCTGTGAGATGATGATAGGACCAGAACCAATAATCAATATCTTATGCAAATCTGTTCGTCTGGGCATAATTCCTCCTCTTGTAAATAGGCTGATAACACTCCGTATCTATCCTCAATTCTCCTTCTCCTTCACTCTTTCTGATAATCGAACTCTTAGCCATTTTGCTTTTTACCTCTCTTGTCTTGCTCGGTTAGATACCTATGACTCACCTGGTCAGATAAGGAAAGTTCATCAATATGGATTAACTTAAGTTTACGGCTCAGCTCCTTCTCCGAAGGCAGTGCCAATTTATACCTGGAAGCAAAGACCTTTTAGCAATGGTTATCCTCTTTTGGCGGGCAATGAAACCAAAACCTTTGCCTATCTCCAAAAGAAAATCTTGGAGTTTATCAATAAGTGCTTGTTCTAATTGGCTTTCAGTATAAGATGTCTCTTCCTTAAGATTAAGAAACTCCAGGATATAAGGGTCTTTAATTGCATCCTCTGGCTTCTCTATAATCTGTCCTTTCTTTGCCATCTTTATTACCGCTTTGGTATCTTTGCTAAGAGCCAGCCGTTCAAAGAGCATTGAGTTAATCTGCCTTTTAAGTTCTCTTACAGACCAGTTATTTTGGCTTGCTTCTTGTTCGTAAAAAGAATGTGCAAGTGGTTCTTCTACCTTTAGTAATTCACAATAGCATGACCAGGATAACATCGGGTCAAATTTGGCAGGCAGTGTCTGGTTTTTTTGTTCTTCAATGGATTCCGCAGACAGTGCCTGCGATTTTTGCTTTTTGAGAGATTCGTCAGACAGTGTCTGCCAAATTGGAGATTTACGAGACACTGTCTCGTAAATTTGAAATTTATCAGGATAAGCTGAATAGAATCTTCTCATCAGCTGCAAGTTGTCCACTGAAAAACCTCTTCCAAATTTGGCAGTTAAGGCTACCGAAAGTCTTTTGATCAGCTCCTCACCATACTTTGCCCTTACCTTCCCTTTCTGCTCAAATTCGACAATCTCTCTTCCAATCTCCCAGTAAGCCAATACCTGAGTTCTATTTATCTCTCTTGTTACCTTAGTTCTTGCTTCAATTAGAATCTTAGCGATTCTGTCAAACAAATCATTATAAATTCCTGTCTCTATTTCCTTAATATTTTTCTCCTCAATCTTCATAATCACGATTTATTTTTCAAAACCTTGCTTATTACCTCCAAGACACCCTCTAAGTCAGTCTCGTAAGAAGGAAGTACTTTTTCTTTTAAGTGCTTATGATGTGGAAATTTTTCAAAGGTAAAGCGTGGAATTTTGACCACACAGTAATCAATTGTTGGCTCAAAAGAGGCTGGGGTTTCTTGGGTAATGTCATTTGGAATTTCATCCAGGGTATATCCAACAGCCAATTTAGCCGCTATTTTGGCAATAGGAAAACCGGTTGCCTTTGAGGCTAAGGCAGAACTCCGTGAAACCCGTGGGTTCATCTCTATGACGACCATTACGCCATCCCCTGGATGAACGGCAAACTGGATATTCGAACCACCTGTTTCTACGCCAATCTCACGGATGATGGCTATAGCCGCATCCCGCATTTTTTGGTATTCCTTGTCTGTGAGGGTTTGGGCAGGGGCAACGGTGATTGAATCCCCTGTATGAACACCCATCGGGTCTAAATTTTCTATACTGCAGATGATGACCACATTATCTTTGGTATCACGCATCACCTCTAATTCGTATTCCTTCCAGCCAAGAACCGACTCCTCAATCAATATTTCTGAAGTCAGGCTACTGGAAAGTCCCAGGGCCGCTATCTTTTCAAACTCCTCGACATTATAAACTATTCCTCCACCTGTGCCACCGAGTGTAAAACTTGGTCTAATAATCAAGGGAAATCCCAACGCAAAAGCTACTTTGCGTGCCTCTTCTATTGTTTTTGCCAGACCACTTTTTGGGACATCCAGTCCGAGCCGCTGTATTGCCTCCTTAAACAGATTACGGTCTTCTGCCTTCTTGATAGCCTGATATTTTGCTCCAATCATCTCTACCTTGAATTTTTCCAGCACACCCATTTCAGCTACCTTAACCGCCACATTAAGACCGGTTTGTCCTCCCAGTGTGGGTAAAAGGGCATCAGGTCGCTCCTGCTCGATGATTTTGGTTACTATATAATAAAATCTTTTTAGCATCAGTGGGAGTGAATAAAAATGGCTCTACATCCTGAGATAATTGCTTAAAATCAAATTTTGAATCAAAGATAATCTCCATGATTTTATATTGTTTAGCAATTTCAAAAAGGACATTTTCATTAAGTTCTAAATCGGAAAAGGTGTAAAAACCTTTGATAATCTTCTTGATATAGCCTTTATCTTGCCATTCATTTAACCTTCTTCTGTGGAAATTTCCATCAAGTTTTTTATATCAGTAAGAGAAAAAATTGTGAACCCATTCAAGGATTTTTTCAACTCGAGATATTGCATTTTGTTTCTCCAAAGTGTGGTTTTTAGCACTAATACGAAATACAATAAACCATTTTTCCCTCTTGGTTAAGGATTTTTGTTTCTATTGCCATTTTCACTTTTTTCCATCAATTTAGTAAATCTATCAAATAAGTAGCTGGCATCGTGTGGACCTGGAGATGCCTCTGGGTGGTATTGAACCGAAAAGATGGGCAATTCCTTATGTCTCATTCCTTCAAGGGTTTGGTCATTGGGGTTAATGTGGGTAACCTCAACCTCATTCTTATCCAAAGAGTCAATATCCACACAAAAGCCGTGATTCTGCGAGGTAATATCTATTTTTCCGGTAGCTAAATCCTTAACTGGCTGATTTCCTCCACGATGGCCAAATTTAAGTTTGTAGGTTTTCCCACCCAATGCCAAACCTAAAATCTGATGGCCTAAGCAGATACCGAAGATCGGTAATCGGTGATTGGTAATTGGTAATCGGTAATCGGTAATCGGTAATCGGTAATCGGTAATCGGTGATCGGTAATCGGTAATCGGTAATCGGTAATCGGTAATCGGTAATCGGTGAATGAGTTCTTTGACTGTTTCGATGGCGTAAGGCACTCCGGCTGGGTCGCCTGGGCCGTTGGATAGAAATATGCCATCTGGATTTAGGCCAAGGATTTCATCTGCGGATGTGCATGCTGGAACTATGGTAACATCACAACCTGCATCTGCCAGCATCCTGAGGATGTTGAACTTTATACCAAAATCTATAGCTATCACTTTAAATTTCGAATTTCGAATTTCGAATTTCGAATTTCGAATTTTTTCGCAAGTTACTTCTTTGACCAAATCTCTGCCGACTAAACTGGAAGAGGCTTTTGCTTTTGCCACAAGGCTTTCTGGGTCTAAGTCAGATGTTGAGATGACCGACCTCATCGCACCATATGTTCTTATATGTTTGGTCAGTGCTCGTGTGTCAATACCCTCTATCCCAATAATATGATGTTCCTCTAAATACTCCGCCAGGCTCTTTTTTGCCCGCCAATTACTATAAATTCGGCTATATTCTTTGACAATAAAGCCCTCTACCTCGGGTTTTGCAGACTCAATGTCCTCCTCATTTACCCCATAATTACCAATCAATGGATAGGTCATAGTCACAATTTGACCTTTATAGGAGGGGTCTGTCAGGATTTCTTGATAGCCTGTCATAGATGTATTA
>JASEHU010000246.1 GCA_030018635.1 bacterium | reverse complement strand
CCCCGGATATAAATATGTCCCACTGCCCAAACCGTTTATTAATGTGTTTTGCAATCTTTGACTTGAAAAGTTTAACACCTCGTTAGATACGGTTTGTTTTTCTCTTTTACTAGGTTTAAAACCTATACTAGGTTTAAAACCTGTTGCCTTTTCAACTAACAAATTCAAGGAATAGTCCACCAATTCCTGTAAAGACAGGGGAGGGATAGTAGGGGTTGAAGGGATTTTCAAAAAGCCGGCTGAGAGGATATTGATTATGCCTTGCGCCTGTCGGCGAAGGGCATAAGGGTCCTGCGAACCTGTTGGGATTAGTCCGACACTGAAACATCCCACGATTGAGTCTATTTTATCTGCCAGGCTGACGATGGCAGAAACTAATGTTTGTGGTAAAACACCATCGGCAGAGGTAGGCAGGTAATGCTGGCGGATGGCATTAGCCACATCTTCATCTTCACCGTCTGCTACGGCATAGTAATATCCCATTATCCCTTGAAGTTTGGGAAATTCACCAACCATCTCGGTTGAAAGGTCTGTCTTGCAGAGTAATGCGGCACGGACAGCTTTGGGCATAAGTTCCTTATCAATTTTTGAGGAGATGAATTCGGCTAATTTTACCACTCGTTGGGTCTTTTCATAAACCGTGCCTAAATCCTCTTGCCAAACCCTGTCTTTTTCTTGCTCTACCCTTGCCTCTAACGGAATTTTCTTATCCTGAACAAAAAAGAATGCGGCATCGGCTAACCTTGCCCTGAGTACCCGCTCATTTCCCTCACGAATAATATTAATAGCATTGGCTGGGACTACCTCCGGGTCAGTATTGGCTATACATAAGAAATTTGGTAGGAATTTTCCCGCTTTATCGGTAAGATGAAAGTATCGTTGATGTTCACGCATAGCCGCAACCAATACCTCTTTTGGCAATTGCAGATATTCCTTGTCAAAACTACCAACTATCAAAGATGGATATTCTACGAGATAAACCACCTCTTTCAATAATTCTTCTATCTCAGGGGCAACACACCTATTTTTCTCACAATATGAGGTAATTGCCTCCATAATCATTTCTTGCCGTTTAACCTGATTCACCAGACAATAGTTTTCCCTTAATTTTTCTTCGTATTGGCCAGGGTGGTTAATTTTAATCGGTTGTTTGGATAAGAACCGATGTCCAAAGGTGTGGTTGGCTGATTTTATTCCTGCCAGTTCAAAGCCTATTTTTGTCTCACCCAAAAGGGCTAATATCCAGCGGATAGGTCGGGCAAAATAAAGGTTTGCCTCGTTAAGATTTTTACTTTGCCAATACATTGATTTGGGAAAGGTTAGAGAGGTGATTATCTTCGGTAAGAGAGTGGCTAAAACCTCTTTAGTCTCTTTGCCCTGTAAGGTTTTAACAGCCAGAATGTAATCCCCTCTATGGGTTTGTTTGGTCTGTAGTTTTTCTATCTTTACCCCTTGAGTTTTGGCAAAGCCAATAGCCGCTTGAGTATGTTTCCCCTCTGCATCAAAGGAGACATGTCTGGGCGGACCCATTACCTCTGTAACTAAATCCTGCTGGTGTAAGGCTACCCCCTGGACATAAAGGGCTAATCTTCGCGGCGTCCCAAGGGTTTTGATACCCTTATGGACTATTCTTTCCTCTTCCAATAGAGATTGAGCTAATCCCTTTAGTTGTTCTAAAGCCTGCGGCAGATACCCGGCAGGTATCTCCTCTGTTCCTATTTCTAATAATAAATCCTCATTCATTGGATATTCTCCCTCAATTTTTAATTCTTAATTTTGTAACCATTCAACCTATACAAAATTCATTTCAAATTGCAAATTTATCATTTTAAATTTAAAATTTGCAATTTGCTTTTGTTAAATTTGCAATGATTTATCTTCTTTTCGGACATTAGATGAACGCTTACTTAATTTTACTCCCTGGTTTGACCAATGGTAATCCTTCTTTGCAGAGGGGGCAGGCTTCTCTTGAATAAGTCTCAATATTTAGATTGGCCAGGGTCTTTAGCGGGACCCCAAAATTTACCTTTCCCTGGCTTCGGTCAATTAAAGCCCCTACGCCTACGACTACCCCGCCAAGTTCATTAACTAATTCTATCACCTCTTTTGCTGAGCCACCGGTGGTGATGACATCCTCTACGACTAAAACCTTTTCTCCCGAGTTTATCTTAAAACCGCGTCGAAGTTGCATCTTTTCTTCTACCCGCTCGGCAAAAAGTGCCCTTGTTCCTAATACCCTGGCTACCTCGTAAGCAATAATTATTCCTCCTAAGGCAGGCCCGATGACGATTTCTATCTTTTCCTGGTTAAACTTTTTAGCCAATTCTTTACCCAGATGGGATGCCCGTTTAGGATGTTGGAGTAAAAGTGCACATTGCAGGTATTGAGGACTATGCAAACCGGACGAAAGCAAGAAATGTCCACGCAGAAGCCCACCTGTTTCAAGTAATAACGAAACTACATTTCCTTCGATTTCCATTTTATTTCCTTTCCTTTTACCACGAATTACACGAATTTTACGAATGAATATTTAAAGATAAAACTGGAATAATGGAATGTTGGAATAGTGGAATAATGGGAAAGAGCTGATTAAAAGCCCCAATATTCCCTTGTTCCAATTGCGAACGCAGTGATCTAAGTTCATACTTAATTCGTTTAATTCGTCCAATTCGTGGTTAAGAATTTTTATTTCCTTATACTTATTCTAACAATAAATTCTCAAAAAGTCAACTTATTTTGTTGACAAAGAAAAAATTTTAATATAATATTTAAGTAGAGGATAGGGAATAGCCAATAGGGAATAGGGAAGAAAATAAGAAAGGAAGAAAGGAAGAAGGGAAGAAGAAAGGACTTCTTCTCTACCTTCAGCCTTCTACCTTCCCCCTTATTCCCTATTGCCTATTCCTTTGTTTTTCATGGAGGTTAAAAATGTTGATATTAATAATTGGGGCATCAGGATTTGTAGGTAGTTATTTGTCTGATAGTTTATCAAAAGAGGCGGAGGCAATAGGGACATTCTGTCACCGTCAACCAGAGGTAGAAGGAATATCATCCCAGGGGCTTCGATACTTAGATGTTACAGACAAGGAATCGGTGGAGGGATTAATTAGAGAGACAAAACCTTCGACGATTATTCTTACCTCAGCCCTTACCTATGTGGACTATTGTGAGGGGCATCAAAGCGAGGCTTATGATATAAATGTTGCAGGGACAAGAAATGTTGTTTCAATGGCTAAAAAAGTAGATGCCAAACTCGTGTTTTTTTCCACAGAATATGTCTTTGATGGAAAAGGTGGGCCTTATTCGGAGATTGATTTACCTAATCCCATAAACTATTATGGCCAAACAAAATTAGAGGCAGAAAAGGTAATTATAGAGAATTTACTTGATTATTTAATTATCAGGACTACTGTTGTCTATGGTTATCAGAGAAATGGCAAGAACTTTATTCTGCAGCTTATCCAAAAGAATAAGGAAGGGCAGGTAATGAATGTTCCCCTGGACCAGTATGGAAGTCCTACCTTCAGGGATAATCTGGCCGAGGTAACGATTGAATTAATCAGGAAAGACAAGAGAGGCATTTATAATGTAGTTGGGACAGAGGTGATGAATAGGTATGATTTTTCTATATTAGCCGCCGCGATTTTTGGGTTAAATCAAGATTTGATAATACCTAAGACAACTTTAGAATTAGGACAGGTGGCTCTTCGACCATTAAAGGCAGGGCTTAAAATTGACAAGGTAGCCGGTGAGATTGAAATCAGGTTGTTGTCTCCAAAGCAAGGTTTGGAGATATTAAAGGGACAATTGGTAGCAAAAGGGATTTTGTAGTGGTAAGCGTTCAGGTATCTGAGGTCAGAGGTCAGATTGTGTGAAAACTCTCAATCCATCAACCAAGTTCCAGGTTTCAAACCTG
>JASEHU010000245.1 GCA_030018635.1 bacterium | reverse complement strand
CATTTTACCTAAATTCTTACAAATTGTCAATAAATGTCGATTGCACAGGTCGAAAGGTTTTAATGTCAATACTCCCAATGGATACACGGTAATCCCTCAGTTATCAGGAGGGTCAGGGGCGACGAGGCTCAGAAGACTGAAGGTGTTTAGGCTGAAGGCTAAAGAGAAGAAGGCGAGATTTTCTTCCCTTCAGCCTTCAGCCTTCCCCCCTTTTTTATTCCCCAAACAATGGCACAATCTGGAATTTAATCACATCCACCAATCCCTTATCTGTCAATTTTAATTCAGGGATAACCGGCAGGGAGAGGAAGGATAGCGTCATAAATGGGTCATTGAGGGGACACCCTAATTTTTTGGCTTCATGGATAAGCATAAGTTCTTTTTCTTTGACCACCTCAATTGCCTCTTCTGAGATTAATCCGGCAATAGGCAAGGGTAAGGATGCCTTTATGTTACCGCCTGAAACAACTATTTCACCGCCACCCATCTTAGCGATTTCAACCGCCGCGGTCATTATATCCTCATCATTTGTGCCGACAATAACAATATTGTGTGAATCGTGGGCAACTGAAGAACCAATGGCACCATCGTGTATTCCAAACCCTTTGACAAAACCAATGCCGACATTTCCTGTTTTATTATGCCGCTCAATAACCACGAGCTTCAGAATATCACGGGTAAGGTCCCCTTCTCCTGTCGAAATAGTCTCGACTACCTTCTTCGTTATAATCTGGTTAGGAATGACCTTGATTACCTTGACCATCTTTTCATCGGTCAATTCAAGTTGAACCCCTTTCAGACGGCTAAAGTCTATATGAACAGAATTCTTTATCTTTTGTGGGGTTTCGTAAGGTTGAATTCCCTCCTGGAGCAAGCCGTTTTCAGCTATTAGTTGTCCTTTTTTAAATACCTTCTTGATGTTGAGGTGTTCAAAATCGTCAAAGACGACTAAATCAGCCTGGTAGCCTGGTGCAATTGCCCCCATATTTTTTAATCCAAAATATTGAGCCGGGTTGAGTGTCCCCATCTGGATAGCGATAATTGGGTCTAATCCCGCGGCAATAGCCTTCTTAATTACCGTATTTATATGTCCTTTCTCAAAAAGGTCTGCGGCCGAGATGTCATCCGAAACAAACATACACTGCCTTGAATTTTGAGGGGTAACCAGAGGCAGGAGTTCTTTTAAATTCTTAGCGGTCGTGCCTTCTCTAATCATAATGTGCATGCCTAAGCGCAATTTCTCTTTTGCCTCACCGAGATTTGTACATTCATGGTCTGATTGTATCCCAGCAATAATGTAGGCACAAAGGTCTTTCCCTGAAAGATAAGTGGCATGTCCATCGATAGGTTTACCTTTACCGAGAGCAATTTTATCTAATACCTCAGGTACCTGAAATATCACCCCAGGGTAATTCATTACCTCAGCAATCCCTAATACCTTATCATGGTCAATAAGTTCAGCTAAGTCAGTGGCCGTTAATGTTGCTCCGGCGGACTCCATATTTGTAGTCGGAACACAAGAAGGAAGCATAACAAACACATCAAGCGGGGTATATTTGCTTGATTCAAGCATATATCTTATACCGTCAAGACCGGCTACATTGGCTATTTCATGCGGGTCAATAACCACCGCGGTAGTCCCTGAAGACAGAACAACCCTGGCAAATTCACTCAGTTTGAGTTTTGAACTCTCGATATGAATATGACCATCGATAAATCCAGGGGCTAAAATATCACCATTCAGGTCAATTTCTTTATCCCCATCATAATCCCCCAATCCTATAATTTTCCCTTCAGAGATAGCGACTGAGGTTAGATGCACCTCTCCAGAAAGGACATTGACTACCTTAGCATTTTTGATAACAAGTTCGGCTTTTTTTTCACCCCGGGCGAGACTGATTAAATCTTCTACTCCCATAAATTTTATCTCCTTGCTTACACATTTCCATAATGAGAATTGCTGGGTTATCGGTATTTCTTCTCACCTGAGCACCGGCCACCAGTCACCAATTACTGATTACCAATTTGGGTTTATTATTCCTTTTCTTCTTTTACGATGCCTTGAGATTGTTGTTCTGATAGAAGTGCTTCTATCCTGGCTTTCCATTTTATTCCATCGCGAGTCCCAAGCCAAATCCCAAAAATAAAGGTATCTTTGGTTTCTTGATAAACAATCCTGAGTACTCTACCTGGAAATACAGGTTTGAGCAAATGTGTTGTGGTTAATTCTACCCTTTGTATCTTCTCAACCGGGATAAAAAACTCTCTTGGTGGAAGCCATCGTTTAAATGTTACACCTTCTGTGGAAAGTTTTAGATTCCCTTCACCACATATAGTTAATTCTCCTGTTAATTTTCCAAGCCAGGAATCTCCTTCTTTCTCGATTCCCAGATAAACAGCCCCTGCACATTTTAAAATCTCTGCCATAATATGCCTCCCTTACTAATATTTTATTTTTTCTTTATCATTGAAAGAGGGAAAACCCTCTTGAAATTTCGTTGAGGATTATAGGACATATAAATCTTATATGTCCTATAATGTTCTTTACTATTCTACAAATGTAGAGCAGACCCAACCAATACTTCCATCCTCTAACACAACCTTATAATACCATTTTTTAGCTGTTTCCAGAACAAGTAATTCTGTGCCTTTTGAGACGATGGCCACCTTTGGATAATTAGAGCCTGGACCTGCCCAAACCGTAACATTATCTACCTTCACCACAACAGTGAAAGCACTTTTTCCTTTGAGTACTTCTTGTCCTTTTAACTCATATTCCTTATCTTGTCTCTCTCTTATTGGTTGTTGTTCGACTTCCTTTGTCTTGAATTGAACAGGTTTAAAACCTGGAACAGGTTTAAAACCTGGCAATGGTAATCTTTTCTCCCCAAGTTTCATTGACAAAGATATTCTGTGGGTATCACCCAAATCACCATAAGGCACATAAGCATAATCCATTATTAATGAATTGCCGAATTTAAATCCACACCCTCCACCCATCCCTCCGGGAATGCCTTTAAAGTCACCCAGTTTATTATTTGGCCTGGTTACACCACTAAATCTTAAGATAAACCATTTCCCCAATAAAGATTCCATTCCTGCTGAAAAGGTCAACCTCTCATCTTTAATCTTTTTGGCATCGAAGGCAAAGATAAAGTTCTCTCCCAAGCTATAAGATACCCCTGCCCGACAGGTTAACGGTAGTGCAAACTCATCTTTTATGAATTTCATATTTGGCCCTAAGTTAGAAATTACAAATCCAAACCCAAGCCTGTTTTGTGGTTTATAAATTACTCCTAAATCCACGGCAAAGCCTGAGGCAGATTCATTTTCAATACCTTCATTGATATATTTAAAATTAGCCCCCATAAAAAGGTTTTTTTCTATGGCCTGGGCAAAGGCTAAAGACAAGGCCATATCTTGGGCAGTAAATACATTTCCTGTCTCCCGATATCCTCCATAACCATCATTTAATACCTCTTTTATGTCATCCATGTATAAATAGGTGAGGGAGGTAGCAAAGGTTAGGTTTTCTACCGGATAGGCCGCACCGAAAAATTCATAGTTAATTCCGGAAAACCATTGATTGTGCATAAAATTAAGTTCTGTTTGGTCTAATTGGGCCAGTCCTGCCGGATTCCAATAAATAGCCGTCACATCATCGGCTAAAGCCGTATATGCCCCACCTAAGCCTGCAGGTCTTGCCCCAACATCCATCTTTAAAAAAGCCGCCCCTGCGCCTGAGGACACTTCTGGAATAACCATAAGACATAAAAACAAATAGATTATTTTCATTGGTTTTTCCTGTGATTTCTTTTAGAAATTAGATATTGGAAATGAAAGTCGAAATTAGAAATTAGAAAGTAGTACTCCATGACACTTAAATTTGTGGGTTTTTCTCACACAAAGAACACAAA
>JASEHU010000244.1 GCA_030018635.1 bacterium | reverse complement strand
AACTCGCCCATCTTTAAAGGGAATTTGTTAATGGTAGGGGGGAAGCTCCGTTTTAGACTTGCGGCATTTTGCGGAAGGTATGTTGTTTGTAGCGAGGACCTCCTATGATGCAAGAAATTTTCCTTGACAAGAAGTGATAGTTGTGTTATTCTTTACAAAGACAAAGACGAGCAGTAAGCATTCAGTAATCAGATATCAGCAGAAAACCAAGAACCATAAAAATTAAGGTACTTGCAAATAGCATAATTTTACCTAACTACCTTGATGTGATGCTATAGCTCTCTTAAAGCCTGACACCTGAACACTTACGAAAAAGGATAAACCAGAATGCATCCAATATTTTTTAAAATAGGACCGATTACAATTTATTCCTATGGTGTCATGCTGGCTTTGGCATTTAGCGTAGGCATATATTTAGCCAGGGATAGAGCAATAAAGGTGGGAATAGACTCAAAAGTCATTATGGACTTAAGCGTCTATATTCTTTTATCCTCAATTGTTGGGGCAAGACTCCTCTATGTCCTGACTAATCCGGATGAGTATCGAGAACAGCCGTTAACTGCGATTTTCTCAAGATATGGGTTTGTCTTCTATGGTGGGCTTATCCTGGCTATAATTGTTGGTTTCTGGTATCTCAAGAGAAAAAAATTACCACTCTGGCAAATAGCTGATGTCATTGCTCCGTCAATACCTATAGGACAGGCAATCGGCAGAATTGGCTGTCTTTTGAATGGATGTTGTTATGGCAAACCAACGACATTACCCTGGGGAGTAAAGGTACCCGGAAGCGACCACCTGGGATTGACACCTCTTCACCCAACTCAAATTTACTCCTCGGTAGGTGATTTAATTATATTCTTTATCCTTAGTTATTTGTGGAAAAAACGCAAATTTGAAGGACAAATCTTACTGATGTATCTTGTGCTCTACTCGATTTTGCGATTTATTATTGAAATGTATCGGGGTGATAATCCCTATATTTTCCTTCACCTTAGCCTTTCTCAATTATTGAGCATTTTAATTGGATTAGGAGCAATGACTATAATGGTCGTAAAAAGCAAGAAAGTTCGACCTGTGCAATCAACATTTATTGACAATTTGTAAGAATTTATGTAAAATGTAGAATATTGAATATTGAATGTAGTACCCCGTGACATTTAAAATTGTGGGTTAATTTTACCTCACACAAAGGCACAAAGATCACAGAGATTTATCTTTTCCTTTGCGTGCTTTGTGGCTTTGTGTGAGAAATAGATTTAGGATTGCGTCTCTGCGTGAGACCCCAGTCCTACCCACAATATCAAATGGAATGGAGTAGTAGAATGTAGAATGTAGAAATTGGAAATTAGAAATTTAGGTCTCTTCTCTTTCCCCAATTTCTACATTCAATATTCTACATTCAAGGTGAATTTTCGTTTGCACAGGTCGAGAAAGTTTAGTCATAGGGTGATGGTTGTCTATAGATCCTTTTCTTGAAGTGGTATTTTGTCCCCGAATTAGGAGGTAGGAAGACTTAAGGTTCAAACCGAGAATGTAGAATTAAAAGGAATTTGCTTTCCATCTTTGACCCTATTCTGACCCTCTAATTTTAAAAAGTTTTTCAACCCCCAAACCCCCAATCTTGGGGGCTTTAAGAGGTGTCCACTTTTAAACTTTAAATTTAATAAAAAGTGTGCACTTTTAATTCTTAAATGACACCTGTAGATTTTTTTCTTGACTTTTAGATTTAATTGTGATAAATTACAGGCATTTAGCGAATATAAATAAAGAGAGAAAAATAATTGCAGATAATCTTGAAGAAGGATATAATTATCCTTTAAGATTAATAACACCTATGGAGGTGATGGGAGAATGAAGGTGTCTAATGCTCTTAAGGAAGTATGGGGATGGAAAGATGCAGTATATGAGGAAACAAAAAATATGGATAGAAAAGAAGTAGTCAGATACTTTCACAAAAGTGTAGATAGACTTTTAGATAAAATGGGTTACAAGAAGATAGAAATATCCAATGGAATCTATGGATTAAACAAAGATGATAAAATCCATAACAGCAGATAACATGGAGTGCAGTGGCTTGTCCAGAAAAGCGAAAGCAATCTTTCGTACTCTAAAATTTAGAATTACGGTCAGTCTAAGAAGAGAATCAGGATTATTTGATTTCAACAACACTTTAAAATTTTAAAATAAAAGGGAGGGATTATCATGGGAAAATTTAAAAGGTTAAAGGGGTTAAGGGTAGCAGTAAGCAGTCTTTTAGGGGTAAGTATTATTTTTGTTTCGCCAGGGGTTTCTTACGCCAAAATCACACCAAAGTATAGGGATAGCAAGTTAGTTATTATCAAGAAAGGGGATACGCTCTGGGACCTGGCCGGGTATTACTATCACCATCCATATCTCTGGCAGGAGTTCAAAGAATACAACATATTTACTGACCCACACTGGATTTATCCTGGGGAAAAATTAGCCATTGACAGTAAGAAAGCAACCCAAATATCTATTTTGCTTGAAAAAAAAGTAAAGGAATTAAAGGCAGAAAAAGAAAAGGATGAAAAGAGAATTGACGAGTTAGAGCTGGAGATTAAAAGATTAAAAGGCTCGGCTGAAAATATGGCTGCACAACTACTTGGTGAGGATGTCATAAGAAACCTGGTAACTCACAAGGAAGATGAAATTATGCAGCTTAAAAAAGAGGTTACCTCCAGCGAAGAAAAAAATGATATGCTCAAAAGCGCTATCTTAGAGCTTCAAATGAAAATGGTTGAATCACAGGCAACTATCAATATGCAGACCAAACAGATTGAAGAATTAACCAATACCAGGAATATCGCTTTAAATGCAGGCTATTTCTTGGGATTCGCCGCTGTCTCGACTATATTGGCCGGCAAGGTGGTTAAGTAGGTCAGGAAATAAAAGAACCTTAATAGATTGAAGGAAAATATTAATGCTTCGGCGAGTAATTGAGAGAATACGTAATGCAATAAGAAATGGTAATTATGACATGACACATCATGCTGTTGAAGAGATGGCAGAAGACAAACTGGGAATTTTTGATGTCGAATTTGCTATTTTAAACGGTCAAGTTACGAAAGTCCAGAGAGATACTCTAAGTGGCACCAAGTATATAATAGAAGGTGTAGGAATTAATTATACTACACCAGTAGGGGTAGTAGGGAGGTTCAAAGAAACAGGAACCTTTTTGATTATAACTGTTTATGAAATTACTTAATTGGAGGTAGTAAATAAAATGTATGGTTATAAATGCGAATACTGTGAAGGTATTGTTAAAAAGTGTGTAGTAGAAAGAGAATCTTTTAAACATAAATCTGGATTCATCATCCTTGAGAATGTACCTATTGGTATATGTGATAGATGCGGATATAGATACTACCATTCAACTATATTGCAAAGAATTGAAGAAATTGCATTTGGTAAGAGGGTTCCTGAAAGAATGGAAAGCATACCGGTTGCTCGTTTAGCATAAGGGAGTACTCTACTTCAGCAAAAGTATGAAAAGTTATTCGCTTAATTCGATTATAATATTAGTCTTAAAAAAAGGGGGTAAATTTTTATGTTAGAACCAAAAGAAAAAGAGATTTTAAAGATATTGGAGCGGGATGCAAAGGCAGAGCCAGAGAAGATTGCTACTATGGTTGGTCTGTCATTGGAAGAGGTAACCGCTAAGATTAAAAAACTTGAGGATAAGGGGATAATCGTTCAATACAAAACCATTATTGACTGGGAAAAAAGCGGGGAAGATGTAGTTTATGCCTTTATTGAGGTCAAGGTAACACCTGAGCGTGATGTTGGTTTTGATGCGGTGGCTAAAAGGATTTATAAGTTTCCAGAGGTGCATTCGCTCTATCTATTATCCGGGACTTATGACCTGTCAGTAGTCGTCGAAGGTAAAAGCATGAAGGAAATAGCCTATTTTGT
>JASEHU010000243.1 GCA_030018635.1 bacterium | reverse complement strand
TTTCTAATTTCCAAAAGGAATCATAGCAAAAACGATAAAATGAACCGTCCCGAATTATTCTTAAAAGACGAAGTAAAGAAGATGTCTATTCTGGAGAATATCAAGGGAAAAATCGTGTTGTGCTTATTCCAAGAAATAAACGAAGTATTCCGCAAGGGACATTAAGTTCAATTTGGCGACAGGCAGGAATCACAAGCGAAATCGCTGATAAAATCTGGGGAAGTAGATGAATATCATCAGGTATAGATAGAAAAGGAATAAGAAGATGAAAATTGACAATGTAGAGCCGTTGGAGGTTATTGAGATTACGGATTTGATTGAGACCTGGACAACAACAAAGAATCCCGGACCAAGAAAAATATTTGGAGGTATAAAAAATGTTGGTTAAAGAGCATATAATAGAGAAGGTGCATGTTCTCCCTGACAATATTTTAAGAGAAGTTGATGATTTTATTGACTTTTTGGAGATCAAAAGAAAGAAAGAAGAAAATCAGTGGGGTTGGCTATCAGGGGGTATAGATAAAATCGAAGAATCCGATTTCAAGGATTACTTAGATGGACTTACAAGTTATGAAGATATGCTTGCAAAAGGAGAAGTAAGATGGAAGTAGCAAGAAGAGATATATTTCTTGCTGATTTGAACCCAATTGTAGGCACAGAGCAGGCTGGGGTAAGACCTGTTTTAGTTGTTCAGATTGATAAGGCAAATAAGATAAGTTCTCATACGATAATAATTCCGTTTACTACCAAAATAAAAGAGGCAATTTTACCATCCCATACCAAAATTCCCAAAAGGGCTGGTGGATTAAAAGAGGATTCTGTCTTGTTGTGTGAACAAATACGAGTGATTGATAAGAGGCGGTTAATCAAAAAGATAGGCAGTTTTGATGAATCTTATATGAATGGAGTCATGAAATCCATTAGAGTGATTTTGGGGATTTCAGAATAAAGGAAGAATAAGAAGATGAAGATTAGCAATGTAGAGCCGTTGGAGGTTAGTAAGATTACGGATTTGATAGGGTTTTACAACAAGTTTTAAGATGATAAGGAGGTAAAAAACCATGATGAGGAATAGAAGGGGGATGTTCCATTTGGATGTCTTGATTGAAAAGGAAAATAGTCTCTACACTGCTCATTGCCTCCAATTTGATCTTGTAGCTGATGGTAAGACAAAAGAATCGGCAAAGAAAAATATTCTGGATATAATAGTTGAATACATCTCTTTTGCCTATAGAAATAATTGGGAAAGATTTGTTTTCAAACCAGCTCCACAGGAGTACTGGGAGAAACTTTGTCATAGCCGTCCTGAACCTCCAGAGCAAATTGAAAAGAATATAAAAGGTGTGCCATTGAAAAGGCTTATCGAAGAGGTAGATTTTAATCGGGTAGTAGCCTATGTCTAAAAGAAAACGATATAAGTATCGAGAGCTAAGAAAGATATTAAAGCAATATGGGATATATGAAGATGTTGGCAGAGGCAAAGGAAGTGAGAGAACATTCTATCACCCTATATGGAAAAACGGTCATCCTGTATTCCATACGGTGAAATGTCATGGAGAAGGAACTCAATTAAGTATTGGTGTTATAGAATCTGTAAGACGAGCCTTTGATCTCTCTGAAGAAGAATTTTATGGATAAAGGAAGAATAAGAAGATGAAGATTAGTAATGTAGAGCCGTTGGAGATTACTAAGATTACGGATTGAATGCTTATCACAGGAAGAGTAAAAATGAAGGATATATTATCATCGGTTAAAATTAAGCGATCTGATATTAGGTGTTTTCTGATAATTCCCTTTGATAAGGAATTTCGCCCAGTCTTGAATATCTTGAAAGGGGCGTCGGAAAAAGTGGGATGCCAGATAATTTCATTAGATGAAATACGACAACCAGTACCGTGGCAGGAGATAGTTCCATCTGAGATGGCGAGAGCAGATTTAGTGGTTGCAGATGTCTCACAACCCAGGCCGAATGTCTTTTATGAGATTGGACTTGCCCATGCAATGGGGAAACCTGTTATTCTCCTTTTAGAAGAAGGCACCTCCGAACCTCCATCTGCTCTTCGGAGATTTCCCTATCTTTCTTACGACAAAACATCTGAAGGACTTGCTGAACTTCAATATCGTTTCCAGAAGTTGATAGAAGATTTCAGGCAATCTCCACGAAGATTTCGGCCATTCTCACTCACTCCTCCTGGAGTTACCCAGCCATCCTTCATTGTCGATTTAGAAAAGTTAGAAGCGAGAGAGTTTGAAAATCTCTGTTTTGAATTGCTTAATCAAATGGGCTTTAGCCGTGTAAAGTGGGAAAAGGGACTTCGTGAGATTGATGCTGTTGCCACCTTACCTAAAAAAGACCCTGACGGCTACGAGTATCAAGAATTGTGGTTTATCTCTATGGGGTTACATGCTCCAATAGAAATGATTTTAGAGATGGCCATGGAAGAACCTGAATATTTCTTCCATCGGTTACTTCGAGATTCTGATGTTTTTGAAGAGCGATCATTTCGAAATAGACCTGATGTACCGATAACTTTGTTGCTTATTCTGCAAAAGGAAGGGCCATCAACAGAATCTTTAGAAGACAGGATTAGACATATGGAAAAGCGACTAAAACAGCGTGAATATCCATTTACCCTTCGTGTTCGTATGTGGGATCATCATTATCTGGCAAATTTGGTCCAACAGTATCCCCAGATTGGTTACAAATACTTTTCAGAAGAAGAACGGGCTCGATCAAAATACCGTAAGACGCCTGAGGAATTATATGAGGAGAATGTGAAACTAACGGAACGATTACAGGTAATACTTAACGACCTTCGGGAAGAAAGGGATAAGAGGGTTCGGGCTGAAAGGGATGCGGTCTGGAAGGATGTAGCATTCAAAGCTGCTCATAAATTAGGTAATCCTGTGTATGCAATTGAAACCGATTTGCAGAGTCTAAAGAAAAGAATAAAAACAACAAATTCTAATGCCCTTCAGATTGCCAAAGAGATAGGGGAGTCTTTGGAAAAAGCCAAGTCAATCATTGAACAGTTCAAATCGCTGACAAAGGTAGGCGAGATATCTTTGCATCCAATTGATATTGTACCGTTGGTCCAGAATGCCTGTCGAATTGCTAAGGAGAATGGTATTAAAGTAGAATTCCATGTGCCAGATAAGTCTCCTCAGGTTATGGCAGATTCCAATAGGATGACCGAATGTTTTGATGAATTAGTAACAAATGCCCTCCATTGGTTCGACAAATCAGAGAAGAAAATTATTATAACTGTAAGCGAAGCAAGAAAAGATAAGTTACCTGAAAACTTAGAACAAACAAAAGGTTACTTAAGAGTTTGTATTGAAGATAATGGGTGTGGTGTGCCATTAGATAGGAAGGAAGAAATCTTTATTCCATTCTACACAACTCATCCACATGGCACAGGAATTGGACTTTCACTGGTGCAACGGCTTATTGAGGCGCATAGTGGTATAATCCAGGAAATTGGAAAACCTGGCAAAGGTGCATCTTTTGAAATATACATTCCTATAGCAACCAAGAAAGAGTAAAAGAGGTAGTATCATGCCAAATATACTTATAGTAGATGATGAGTCTGAAAATCTGAGGTCACTAAAGCGTTATCTTGAAGACGCTACACCTGATTGGGATGTGTCAACAGTTCAAAATGAGAATGAAGCTAAAGTGATTATGAAAGCTCAACCACCAGATGTAGTTATAAGTGACCTTGTAATGGCTACTGAGCAAAGTGGTATGGAGGTACTTCGTCATGCAAAAGAAAAAGACCCTTTGGTCATGGTAATCTTTGTAACTGCTTTTGAGAAGAAACTGGATCGTTACCGTGCCTTTGATTTGGGAGCATTCGATTGTGTGGTGAAGAATGTACCTGGTGTGATTGCGGCTGAGGAAATTCTTGTCAAGACAAAGGCTGCACTTCGGTTCCGAG
>JASEHU010000242.1 GCA_030018635.1 bacterium | reverse complement strand
TGACTCCTGGATTCTATCATAGATACCCCCAATATCAAATGGAATGACCCACTACGGATATGTTAAATGGACACGCTTCATGCTGTATGCATCAAGCGGTTAATGGCATTAAGATATGCCTTGGCTGAGGCAACAATAATGTCTGTATCTGCCCCGCGACCGCTAAATGTCTTTCCCCCACTTTCTATCCGAATACTTACCTCACCCATAGCATCGCTTCCACCAGTAACTCCGTGAACCGTATAATCAACTAATTTGGTAGGTATATTTACTACCTTATCAATAGATTTATAAATAGCTTCTACCGGTCCTGAACCACTTGATTGCGATTCTAAAATCTCTCCTTTTGCAGTAACTAATCGTATATTAGCCAGAGGAATAACCTTATCTCCACATAATATCTCTACCGAATCTAAATGATAATATTCTTCTGCTATTTTTATCTCATCCCCTATAATTGCTTCAATTTCACTGGAAGTAATTTCTTGTTTCTTCTTATCTGCTGTTTTTTTAAATATTTCAAATGCTCGCTCAATCTCCTCTTCACTAAGTTCATATCCTAATTCCTCAAGTCGGTTTTTGAATGCGTGTCTGCCAGAAAGTTTTCCTAAAACGATTTTGCTTGAGGTAAGTCCAATACTTTGTGGGGTCATAATTTCATAGGTTGTTCGCTCCTTCAAAAAGCCATCCTGATGAATTCCAGACTCATGGGCAAAGGCATTTGCACCAACTATTGCCTTATTAGACTGGACTATCATTCTTGTGGTTTGACTGACGAGCCGGGATGTTTTATATATCTGGGTAGTATCAATCCCGGTAACAAAGTTAAACAAATCTTTACGGGTATTTATGGCCATGACTATCTCTTCTAAAGCGGCATTGCCGGCACGTTCACCGATACCGTTGATGGTGCATTCTACCTGTCGGCATCCATTTTTAATCGCGGCTAAGGAATTTGCCGTTGAGAGCCCCAGGTCATTATGACAATGCACACTGATAATTACCTTATCAATCCCGCGGACATTCTTCTTTATGCTACCGATAAGATTGCCAAATTCCTCCGGAATGGCATAACCAACCGTATCAGGGATATTAATTGTTGTTGCCCCTGCGTCAATAACCGTCTCTATCATTTCATAAAGATACCCTATCTGCGCCCGGGTCGCATCCATTGGTGAAAACTCGACATCCTCCGTATAGCCCTTAGCCAAGGTAACCATCTCGCGGGCAATTTCAAGCACCTCTTTATGGGTTTTGTGGAGTTGATGCTCAATCTGGACATCCGAGGCAGAGATAAAGGTATGTATCCTGGGTTTTTTAGCCGAGGAAATCGCCTCCCATGTGCGGTCAATATCCCCTTTGCGGGCACGAGATAAACCACAAATCGTAGGTCCTTCTATGGTTTGGGCAATTAGCCGCACTGCCTCAAAATCGCCAGGGGAAGACATTGGAAATCCAGCCTCAATAATATCTACCCCTAATCTACCCAATTGTGTAGCAATCTCAAGTTTTTCTTTTATATCCATACTGGCACCTGGGGACTGTTCCCCATCCCGTAATGTCGTATCAAAAATGTATATCCTGTCCATTTTTCCTCCTCTCAAGCCACATAGACCACGAAAAGCGGTAGCAATCTACCGCACTTCATATTTATTCCACCATCCTGACGCTCATCTCAGACTTGATACCTGCATTTTTCGTTATGAGGGCCATGGAAAAATCTTTATTTACCTCGATTACCTTAATCTCCCCAACGATTGTCTCGGCATTATTTCTCTTATGAACGGCAAGCATCGTCCCTGCCTTCAGATTACTTTCTAAACCACCATCTATGTAAATTTTATTTCCCTCTATCCTGGTTATCCTTGCCTCCCATTTATACTTATCCATCTCTTCAATGATAACTCCAATGATTCTTGTTATCACCTTATCATTTGAAAGGCAAAGAGCTGAAGAATTCCAGTCTGGATTAAGTTTTTCGCGGTCTAAACCGGCTAATTTTTCTCCGCTTAGTTTTGTCTCAGCCTTAACTCGAAATGACTTAATTATCACACCGGTATTTGGGTCAGATAAATTTATGTCCACCACAATCCAGGCACTAGTCACCTTTGGTCCCTTAAAACGAGCAGGTAAGGCCAGGTCAATCCATTTAATTACTGCCTCTTCCCCACATTTGCGGATTTTACCTTTTATGGCTGCTTGAGCAAATCCATTTCCTGACGAACCTTCCTCTTTGACCACAAATCGGTTGGTGTGGAATAAGGCGAATTTAAGTTGAGCGGTAAATACCTGACCACTTTGCACAGGGGCATTTTTTAAATTCACCTCGAAATCCGAAACGATAATCTTTTTTTTAGGGCCATAATATTCTGGCGATATTATCCCTTTCCCCTGGGCCATAGACGGGGCTATAATTAAAATGCCAAGCAAAAGGTATTTGCACATTTTTCGCTTTACTCCTTAAAAAGGGTTTAAGGGTTCAAGAATACTGCTCTGTCACTGATGATTTGATTGAATGTAGAATGTAGAATATTGAATGTAGAATTATGAAGTTTTTTGTTTTCCTTCGATATTCTACATTCTACATTCTAAATTCTACATTTCATCAAATCATCAGTGACAGAGCAGTAGGAGAATTCAAGAAAGAAATTGTTTATCTTTACTTGCCCCTTTGAACCCTTTCTCTTTCATGGCACAATATTTACCACACATCGTGCAACCTTCTGAGAATAATGGAGGCACTTCCTTGAGGTACTCTCCGGCTTTTTTGGGGTCGATAGCTAATTCAATTTGTGCCTGCCAATCTAATGCCTTTCGTGCCTTAGCCATTCGGGTATCCCAGTCTAACGCAGCCGGTATCCCTTTGGCTATGTCGGCGGCATGAGCCGCTATCCTTGAAACAATCACCCCTTCCCGAACATCCTCTACTGTTGGTAGTCTAAGGTGTTCGGAAGATGTAACATAACACAGGAAATCAGCTCCGGCAGCTCCGGCAATAGCCCCACCAATTGCCCCGGCAATATGGTCGTAACCTGGGGCTACATCCGTTACTAAAGGTCCTAACACATAAAATGGCGCCTCGTAACATAGTCTTTTTTCCAATAATACATTTGCCTTAATCTGGTTGAGCGGAACATGTCCTGGGCCTTCAATCATTACCTGAACATCTTTTTCAAATGCCCGTTTAGTTAGTTCACCGAGGATGATTAATTCCTGTATTTGCGGACGGTCAGTGGCATCCTTTAAACATCCGGGTCGCAATCCATCCCCCAGACTTAACACCACATCATATTCATAAGCAATATCCAGGATAGCATCGAAATGTTGATATAATGGATTTTCCTGCTGATGGAAAAGCATCCACTCGATTAAAAAAGACCCGCCCCGACTGACCACCTCCATAATCCTCTCCTGGCTTTTTAGTCTTTCAATGATTTGTTGAGTTACGCCAGCATGGATAGTCATAAAATCAACGCCATCCTTTGCCTGCTCTTCAATAACCTTGAGAATGGATTCAGCCGTCATCTCCATTATCGAGCCTTTGGTAGTTGCCGCCCCAATCGCCGCTTGATAAATGGGAACCGTTCCCAGGGGCACTTCTAAATCTTTCAGGATTTGTCGTCTAATTGTTGTTATGTCACCTCCAATAGATAGGTCCATTACCGCATCTGCTCCTGACGCTACGGCACATTTAACCTTATTTAACTCTTCCTGTGGATTAATAATATTTGGTGATGTGCCGACATTGGCATTGACCTTTGTGCGAAGTCCTTTCCCCACACCACACAGTCGGGTAAGTTTCTTATGATTGGGGTTATGCGGGATAACGATAGTTCCGTCCATAAGTCCCTGGCGAATGGACGCAGGTAGAACATTCTCACTCTCGGCTACTTTTTCCATTTCCTCAGTAATATTATTTATCTTAGCCTTTGCTTTCAAAGTCACTTATTTAGTCTCCTTAGCGTTCAGGTGTCAGGTATCAGCAGTCAGGTAAAGAGAAAAGTTAAGAAAGGGA
>JASEHU010000241.1 GCA_030018635.1 bacterium | reverse complement strand
ATAGAGCAGGAGATAGTAAGGCTAAATGAAAAATTACTGAAATTAGCCGCATAAAATAGTTAGGGTTAAAAGAATCCGCAGATTTCGCAGATTAAAGGGAGGGGTTTTATGTAGATGGAGAAAAGATGAGACACGAATTACACGAATTGACACGAAGGGAGAGACCAGAAAAAGGGAAACAACCCCCTAACCCCCTTTATTAAGGGGGAATAAATACTCATGTAATCTGCGGATAAAAGAATAATAATGCAAAAAAGGAGGCATAAATGGAAATAGCAGAAACTATTAAAAAGATTGTCCAGGACCTTATACTTCCTGAACTTGGCACAATTAAAGGAGAGAATGAAGAGATTAAGGGATTACTTCAGTTGACAAATAAACGGCTTGACGATGTAAATACCCATCTTGTTGACCAGAGTAGAAGGATAGATGAAACGAATAAACGAATAGACGAGACGAATAAACAAATGGCTGAGATGAACATGAGTTTGATTGCACGAATGGACAAGATGAATATAAGTTTAGTTGCACGAATAGACGAGACGAATAGACGAATAGATAGAATAAATGAGCGAATCGATAATCTTTATAAAGTAGTTGTCAGACGTGACGAGCAGGAGAAATTAGAAATAAAGGTTATAAATATAGAGCAGGAGATAGTAAGGCTAAATGAAAAATTACTGAAATTAGCCGCATAAATCGGTAATCGGTTATCGGTAATCAGGTCATCGGTGAAGAGAACGCGTCAATTGGTTCTTACCGATTACCGATAACCGATTACTGATTACCGATTACCAGAATTCCACTTCAGATGGCTAAAGTGTTACTAAAAAGGTTGTGCAAGGAGATAAAGATAGAATGGGAGAGGTAAATGTTAAGATATTTTTGGAAAATATTATAGATCGACTCAATTTCCAAAGTGGGTTGATTAAAGAAGATGAAATCCGTAATCTCAAGACAGAGGGTTTGGTAGACATAGGTGCGGTAATGCTCATGTTGCCTGAGGATATGGTAGAAACTCTTGGATTAGATATTTTTGGGAAGGTAATTGTTACCTATGCTAATGAGAGCAAAGAAGAATGTCCTGTAGCAGGACCGGTGAGTGTTAAAATTGGACAAAGGGAAATGAGAACAGATTGTGTGGTAGGAAAGCCTCGAAGTGAAACACTTATTGGACAAATTGTTTTAGAGGAGTTAGATTTGATTGTAGATTGTAATGCTCATGCTGTAAAGCCCAATCCTGAATCTCCATATTTACCTATGCTTAAGATGAAATGAGAGAGAAAAGAGTCATCAGAGCAACACATTTTATAAAGCAAGAGTAAGCAGGTTGGGTGAAACCCATCAAAGGGCTGGATTAGGGAGATGGGTATCAAGTCTTGCTATTTGACAAGAGAGTGAAGCAAAAGCGAAAGCAATCTTTCGCACTCCAAAGCTGTAAACGTTCGCGGTGTAAGTAAGGAAAAATGCTGGAGTAATGCTCACACAAAGACACAAAGACACAAAGAATAATGAATGAAAATAAAATTGGAGAAATCATAGTTGACACTGCGATTGCGGTGCATAAGGGACTTGGACCAGGATTGCTTGAAACTGTTTATGAAGTTATACTTGCTTATGAACTTGAAAGACATGGTTTGTCAGTCAAACGGCAAGTCAGCGTTCCGATAGAATACCATGGAATAAAATTCGATGAGGGTTTCAGAATGGATATTCTCGTTGAGAATAAGGTGATAATCGAGTTGAAATCTGTCGAATCCGTAAACAAAGCTCATAAGAAACAAGTCTTGACCTATTTGCGGTTGACTGGACGCAAACTCGGATATCTGCTGAATTTTGGTGAAGCTTTAATGAAAGACGGAATATCAAGAATAATCAATGGAGTATATAGATTAAATATACTTTGTGTCTTAGTGGCTCTGTGTGAGAATAGATATCAGGGTCAGATTGTGATTGTAGAATGGAGTGTGATAGAGTTTATGCAAAAAAGGAGGCAGTAAAAAAATGAGTAGAAAGTATTATTTTCAAATAGTGTTAATAGGATTAGCCATAACCTTGAGTAGTGTCCTGGCTACTGCCGCGGATTACCGTGTGCCGGTTGGCAGTTGTGATGCCGGGGGGATTATCGTGCCTCAACCTCATACCGCCTGCATGATGTTATTGGCCAGGCAGTAATCGGTAATTGGCAAAGCATTAATTATAAATTAGGGGCTAACCTTTACCCAGCATTAACCTCTGCCCAGATTACCCTTGTTTCACCCAGCAGAGGTACTGTTGGTATGGTAGTCAGTGTTGCGGGGGCATACTTTAACCCGACAGAACCTATCCGCATAGATTTTTGGAACGACAAAAACTATTGCCATGTGCACTACAAATAGCAAAGGTATCTTCAGCGTTACCTTTACCGTGGATAACAAACCGCAGGCAACCTATACCATCATCGCTACCGGACTGCAAAGTGGAGCTGTAAATATGGATTATTTCTTCGTTATTCATTTACCTGTGGTTTCGGCAGGGGATTCCCCTGACCCATTCAGCCCGGATGGAGATACCGTGGCTGATGTAACCGTATTTAGTCTGTCAGCAACACATCCCATAGGCATTGCCAGTTGGACCTTAACGATTTATACCAATTTGGCACAGACTAACTTAGTTAAGAATTTTGGTGCTACCGGAACAGCACCTGCAACCTTAACCTGGGATGGTAGGAATAATGTCGAGGCATCAAATACGACCACCGGCACGGTTGAAATTCTGGCATTAGTCAGACGCAGTGGCTCAGAAGACGCTACTGCTTACAATAACGGCAGACGCACAGTGAGGGATTCTGTCGGCAATATCCACCTTGTCTATCATTCCTCAATCTACCTGGGCGGTAATAAATGATGATGGTAGTAAGGTAGCCAGCGGCGTGTATCTCTATGTGATTATAGACGCCTCAGGGCATAAGAAGGTAGGCAAGGTGGCGGTAATACGGTAAGGAAAAACAGCCATGAAGGTTATCGAGGTTTGTAGAAAGGCTTTGGACTATAAAACAAAAGCATCTCTCTTGAAAGGAAGTGATACAAGATGAAGAAATATATATTAATGCTAGTTTTGGTAATATTTGCGGGAGTAGTAGAGGCAAAAACAAATGAGAATGCGGGGACTTGCGTGGGACAGTTTTTGAAGATAGGCGCAGGGGCACGGCCTTGTGGAATGGGTGAGGCATTTTCTGCTGTAGCCGATGATGTCAATGCCATTTACTGGAATCCAGCAGGGTTGATGCAAGTTACGGAAAAAGAGGGAACATTTATGCACAGCGAATGGCTTGATGACTTAAAATATGAGTTTTTAGCCTATTGCCAGCCGAGTAATAAAGGAGTCAGGGCATTTAGTATTACCTATTTAAGAATGGGTGATATGGAAGGAAGGGATAAGGATGAGAACCCAATTGGTGATTTTGGGGCTTATGATTATGCTCTAAGTATGGCGTATGCTACTCCTGTTAATAATAATCTCTATGCAGGGATTACGGGTAAGATTATTCAGCAGAAGATAGAAAAAGAATCGGCAAAGGCAGTAGCTGTGGATATAGGTATTTTGTATTTTGACCCTGTAAAACAAGGATTTAAAGTTGCGGCGGTATTACAAAACTTAGGCTCGAAATTAAAATTCGTCCATGAACCTGAGAGCCTACCACTTACTTGTAAATTTGGTGCGGCTTATAAAAAGAATAAATTGACATTAGCCGGTGATTTGACTAAACCACAAGATAATGATGCCCGAGCAAACATAGGTGTTGAATACCTCCATACCCAAAATTTAGCCTTTCGTCTGGGCTACAATTCTCAAAACAATCTGGATAAAGGCTGGACACTGGGTGCAGGATTCAAATGTAATAGTATCCAGTTTGACTATGGCTTTATTCCGTATGGTGAATTGGACAATACCCATAGATTTTCTTTGACGAGAAGATTTTAACTGGAGTTTCGTGAATTTATTCAATAGAATCACGAAAGCACGAAAGGACGAAA
>JASEHU010000240.1 GCA_030018635.1 bacterium | reverse complement strand
TTTCCACCTATGTCTCAACATTGGACACAATTTCTGCCATAATGAGAATTGCTGGTCCGATTAGAAAATTCACTTGACAAAATATAGGTAAATATGTTATTCTAACCTCTAAGGGGGGGAATTAATTATATGGCTATATCACGAACGCAACGCGTAGCACCGACATTAACCTGGATGCAACATTCGGATATATTGGTGGCTATATTTATACTTTGTGTTATTGTCATGCTGGTTATCCCCCTACCCCCACTCTTTATTGATTTATCCATAGCCCTGAACTTAACCTTGGCTATGGTTATAATTTTATCGGTAACATATTTAAAAAAGGCAACTGAATTTTCCATCTTCCCCTCCCTTTTATTAATTACTACGGTTTATCGATTAGCCATTGAGGTATCAACCTCAAGAATTATCCTTAATGGGATGGGAGCAGATATAGGGATTGTGCGGACATTTGGGACATTTGTCGTTGGTGGAAATATAGTTGTTGGCATTGTCATTTTCCTGATATTAACCATAATTCAACTTCTGGTTATTGTTCGGGGGACAATGCGTGTTTCAGAGGTAGCGGCAAGATTTACCTTAGATGCTATGCCAGGCAGACAGATGGCCATCGATGCCGATTTGAATGCCGGATATATTACGGAAAAGGAGGCGGCGGATAAAAGGGTAGAGATACGCAAAGAGGCAGATTTCTATGGGGCAATGGATGGGTCGGCCAGGTTTGTTCAAGGAGATGTTATTGCCAGCATTGTTATTGCCGCCATTAATATTATTGGTGGATTAACTATTGGCGTCCTAATGCGTGGAGAGGCATTAGGAGATGCCTTCCGTGATTATACTACCTATACGGTTGGATGTGCCTTATCCGCTCAAATACCTGCCTTCTTAATCTCGGTTTCCACCGGTCTTATAGTTGCCCGAGCCGCCACCCAGGAAAATTTAGGCACGGATTTTGCGAAACAACTAACATCTCAACCCAGGGTTCTATGGATAGCTACCGGGGCATTGTTATTCTTTTTATTAACCCCACTACCAAAGATTCCTTTACTTTTTGTTGGCGGAGTGCTCGGTAGTCTGGCTTATTTAATGAGTAAAACAGTAACTACCGAAGAGAAAAAAACATTGGAAGAAAAGAAGAAAAAGGAATTGGAGTGGCTTAAAAAGCCGGAAAGTGTTGCCTCCTTATTGGTTATGGACCCAATGGAACTCGAAATTGGATATGCATTAATTCCTTTAGTTGACCCGGAACAAGGTGGTGACTTATTGGACCGGGTAACTATGATTCGTAGACAAACGGCACTTGAATTAGGCATAGTTACACCACCTATTAGAATCAGGGATAATATTCAGTTGAAACCAAATACATATTCAATTAAAATAAGAGGACTGGAAGTGGGTAAAGGAACAATAAAATTAGACAGGTATCTGGCTATGAATCCTGGTAGAGCCACTGAGCAAATAGAAGGTGAACCAACGGTAGAACCTGTCTATAACTCATCTGCTACCTGGATTAAAGAAGATATGCGGGAATACGCCGAACAATTAAAATATACCGTTGTTGACCCACCAACTATTATTTCAACCCATATTCAGGAGATAATAAAACGCCATGCCCCTGACTTAATTACTCGTCAGGATGTTCAAAGTTTAATGGATAGTCTTAAACAAAATAATCCCACTGTGGTCGCCGAGTTGATTCCAGGTCAATTAACCTTAGGTGAGGTGCAAAAGGTATTACATAATCTCCTGCGGCAAGGGATTTCAATCCGTGATTTATTGACTATTACTGAAACATTAGCCGATTGGGCACCAAAAACTAAGGATATTGGATTTCTGACCGAGCAGGCAAGAATGAGTCTTTCCAGACAAATTATGCGGCGGTATTTATCTAAACAGGGGACATTATCCGCTATTACCCTGCATCCAAATTTAGAAAATGAAATAACGAATAATCTCAAACAAACCCCTGAAGGGGAACAACTTGTTCTTGACCCGGCTAAACTTCAAAGGATTATTCAATCTATACAAGAAGAGCTCAAAAAAAGCATTACGGAAGAACCTGTTATCTTATGTTCTCCAAGGACAAGAAGACATATTCAGAACTTGATGATGCAGGTACTTCCTCAAATAGGGGTGTTGTCATATAATGAAATAACCTCGGATATAGAGGTAAGGTCGGTGGGAATGGTGATGAATTAAAAATTATGAATTATGAATTATGAATTAAAAATTTAAGGAATCAGGAGATAATTCTTATTTCTTAATTTTTAATTCATAATTCACAATTCATAATTTTATTGTGGTGAATGTATTATGATGAAATATAAGACCTATGAAGCGGTTACATTACAACAGGCAATATTAAAAATGACTATTGATTTAGGCAAAGATGCCCTTTTAGTCAGTCATAAGAATATTCGTAAGGGAGGGATATTGGGGTTATTTGGGAAGAAGCTGGTTGAGGTAACAGCCGCCGTCCCAATGAAATCAGCCCCTACCCCAACTATTCTACCCAAAACATCTCAAACGCGACCTGAATCCCCTCACCCTGCTCCCCCATCCTCTCCGCCACAACGGGTTATTTACTCCAATCCTACCCTTACTTCACCTCAACCTTATGGCTACCCCGCTCCTCCCAAGTCTATACCACTACCAGGTGCACCTGTACCAGGTGCACTTGCTACAAAAGAGAGCTTATTTTCGGCAGAGGCAACTACATCTGTCCATAAAGAACTCCAGGAAATAAAAACAAGAATGGAAAGCATGCTTGGTGAAATAACAGGGAAAACCCCAACCTATAAATACCCGGGTAAATCAGGGGAATTGTATATCCGCTTACTTCAGAATGAGGTCGATGAGAAATTATCCGAGAATTTAATTAAAAAGGTAATTACTGAATCCCCGGGAGGACTTCTTGACAAGGAAGATTATTTAGAGGAAAGATTAAAGGCACATATTACCGGTATGATTAAAATAAGTGGGCCAATTCAACTTATCGAAAATAGTCCCAAGATGATTTGTCTGGTTGGTCCTACAGGTATTGGTAAAACTACTACCCTGGCTAAGTTAGCGGCGGATTTTGCCTTTGAAAAGCGTAAAAAGGTAGCGATTATTACGGTTGATACCTATCGCATTGCCGCTGTAGAACAACTTAAGGCGTATTCAGAGATATTGAATCTGCCGCTGGAGGTTGTTTTTGCACCTTCTGAGTTTAAAGGAGCGATTGAAAAATATGTCGATTATGATGTCATCTTGATTGATACTGCCGGCCGTTCTCAAAAAAATTCCATGCAATTGGTCGAGTTGAAGAGTTTTATCGATACCGCCGGGTATCGCCTTGAGATTTATCTCCTCTTGAGTGCCACAACTAAAGATAAAGAATTGATTGATATTGTTGAGAGTTTCAAAAAGGTTTCTTTTCATAAACTTATCTTTACTAAATTGGATGAAACGGTTACATTTGGTCCTATCTTGAACCTAATAACGCAGATTCCACAAGGAATATCTTATGTGACTACAGGACAAAATGTCCCTGAGGATATAGAAGAGGCTAATGCAGGTAAATTGGCAAAATTGATTATCGGGGTTAACTAGTGCTCTGTCGCTGGTAATTTGATAGGTAGTAACAATTTAACCATCCGAAGTGAAATTTTAGTAATCAGTAATCAGGTTATCGGTAATCGGTAATTATCTGATTTGTCTTCTTTCACCGATTACTGATCACCGATAACCGATTACCTTGTAGTTCATTCGGGTAAATAATTGCAATCCATCAGTTGAGTAGAGACGGAGCACTAGCCCCTAATGTTTCTTTCAATGCCTCTTTTTTTATCTTATCCAAAAACATTGGCTGTATCCTACTGTTGTTCATATCTCCATATCCCCTATACTTTTTTCTAAGACATGGCATGGATGGTTACGCAGCAATCCTCATTATGGCAAAAATCGTGTAAAATGTTGAGATTAGCTGGAGATAAAGTTGAGATAAAGTTGAGATTTATTGTTTTCTTTACCAATCTCCCCCTGTAAGCGTTCAGGTGTCAGGTA
>JASEHU010000023.1 GCA_030018635.1 bacterium | reverse complement strand
AAAATTTTCCAATTCTCCCTATTCTCCACTTCTCATTGCGGACACATTTTCATAACGAGAATTGCTGTGGGTGAGCCATCATCGGTCAGTTATTGGTAGTAGAAATTATGTGTTTCCGGTAGAATTTAACCATGAGGAGCAAAACTATAACTACATAAAAAAAGAGTAAATTAATACCCTTACCTTCGTAGTCTTAAGTCCGGTGCCGGGGCATCATCTTTAGTGTCTATCTTAAGTCGGGCACTTCCTGAATTCCCACCTTCTGCTTGAATGAAAAGAATATCCCCTTCTGGTGAATATCTGAATTGCTTGGTTAAATCCTTAGTTCTAAAATTGACTAAATTGACAAACCAATATCCATCTGAGTTAACCAGGATAGAATACAAGGCTGATTCATCGCCACTTCCTTGTTGGTCATAGTCTTGCAGTTTCAAATAAACTATTGCCTCCGCTACCGAAATTCCACCATCTGGCCCATCTTGAAATACCTTCCCATAGACTAAATCACTGCCCGCAGGAATTACAGAATGTCCGGTGGTTAATTTAAAACCGTCTGAAACAGTTTTACCGGAAACAATCTTATAAGAATAAGTAGTTTGAGGCATTAGACCCGAGATAGTTACATGATGGATACAACTTACCGTATCGCTTCCCCGGTCATCGTAAGCTATGTCCGCCAGGCTTGACACCCCATACTTGACTAAACCTATTTCAGCCTCTGGTGATACCCAGGAAATCGTCAATTGGGTATCTGTGATATTGGACTGCTTTATTTTATCAGGTGTCCCGGCAAATACTAAATTACTAAACAGCCCCATAATAAATAAACTAATCATTAATCTCTTCATTTTTTTTCTTTCCTCCTTATTCTTTAAGTTCCGTAGGAACGACAATCTCCTTACAAGATAGACTAAAATTACTAATCTTCAACATCCTCTCTTATCTTTGTGATTAATGCCTTCAATTTTGGCGCATCTTGTGTTGCGGCTTTCCATAATGTCATCATATCTATACCAAAATAGCCATGAATCAGTTTGTCACGCATTCCTGTAATTTGCTTCCAAGGAACTTCAGGATAATTACTTCTAACCGCATCAGGAATATTCTTTGTTGCCTCACCCATAATTTCAATAGCTCGAATCACAGCATAAACTGTTTTTCTATCTCTGCTGAAGCTTTCAAAATCGAGTCCCTTTATGAACTTTTCAATATCGTTAGTCGCATCCAGTATATCCTGGATGAAATCTACTATTTCTCGTATCATAGATATCTCACCTCATGGAGAATATGTTTGCCAATATGCGGTTTTAATCCTGTCTTCATTACCAGATCGACTTTGATGCCAAGGAACTTACTTAATTCTTCTTCGATCCCAACAAATTCAAGCAAACTCGGATATTCCTCAAAATCGACCAGAATGTCTATGTCGCTTTGCGACTTTTGATCACCACGCATATAAGAACCAAATACACCGATTTCTTTTATTTCATAGTTTTTAATTAACTTCGGCTTTAATTTAGATAGAGTTTGGTTGATTTCTTCAATTGTTTTCATATCTGCATTAATCATCAAGACGACCTTTTTCTTCCCAATGATGGTCAATTATGTTTCCATCGTTACCCTGGGTCAAGTCAATTTCATTCTTCCATCTGCCAATAGCCTTCCACATACCAAATACCCCAGACTATATCTCTATGGTAAATCTATAACACCTGCCGAACCAATATTTGCATTGACAATCTTAGATGCCTTACCTTCAGAGGCCGCATCTACCTCTATATAAACTTTATCAGTACCAGAGTAACTGAAGAAATTCGCAAGATTCGTAGTTCTAAGTTTCGCCAGGTCTATTTCCCATTTACCGTCTGCACCTGTCAAACAGGCTGCCCAGGTTGATTCACCCGGATTCCCCTGACCATTGTTATCCTTGAGTTTCACATAGACAATAGCCCCGGCTACCGGATTACCACCTTTCTTGACACACCCACTGATTTTATCTTCAGCCTGGGGGGATTTCGAAACCGCAGTGGTGAAGGTATAGGTTCCCTTGTCAATTGAATTCCCACAAACTAAGGCATAATAATAGGTAGTGTTCGGAGCAAGCCCGGATATGGTGACAAGATGTGTATCGTCGGAGATTCCCGCCCCTCGCACATCAAAGGCCTCCTGACCAAAGGTATTGGTTGTTCCATAAAGGACTTTAGTTTGTAAATTAGAGGTGGTAATCCAGGAGATAGTTACTTCTTTATCAGCCGTAGTACTAATGAAATTACTTTCCCTTAACCAATTGGGTGAGTATTTACTAATGTTTTTTGAGTAAATAAAGTATCCCGCATCCTTAGCCGTAGTAAAATTATTGAATGGAAAATCTAATAGATGTCCTTGCCAATTGCTTCCTATGTCCCAGTATTGAATAACAGTTACAGAACCATTTTGGGTATTTATATTCTGGAGTAGATTTTTCGCCGTAATCGTAGCTACCCCTAACCCAATTAAGTTCCATGAGTGCCGTAAATTTATGATTTGTGATTCGATCTTACTGCCGGTTATTATCCATGTGCTTGGGTTTTTACAACGCACAAAATAGCCTCGACCAACTTCAATAGGCATATTTTCATTAAATTCAAATCCCACATTAGGTGGCATTCCTACTTGATAAGATTCCCATGTGCTTCCTTCCATCCAACGCTGGGCTATATCTGCAGTCCCACCATAGGTATTTATATCCTGAACTAATTTCTTAGCCGTGTAGGAGGTAGTCCCCGGTTTTAATGGCAATGAAATCAGATTCCAGCCGGCACGCAAATGCACCGTTTGTGTGGCAATTGCACCCGGCAAGGTAGTTACCTCACAAGTAGCCGTGCCGGACAGATTCAGTGCCTCATCCTGCGTGCGGATACAAAATCGATAGGACGTGTTACTCAATAAACCGGTTATAGTTGCTTGTTGACTACCTCCCATAGGTTTAGGTAGCGGTGGATTGGAAAATGAAACCAACCCTTCCCCTACAGGGGCATATTTTATGATATAAGCTGTGGCTGTGCCTTTAAAATCGTTATCCCCGGGGGCAGTCCAGACCAATGTAACCGAGTCAGGGGTAATAATTGTTGCCGCTAAATCGGTTATCGTTCCTGGTGCCCAAATATCCCCTGGTGTAGCACTACCTACATTCGACGCAGGTCCTTCTTCATTACCACTAACCACAGCCGTAACTACATAGTAATAGGGTATATCCTCTGTAACGGTTTTGTCAATGTAAGTGATCGTGCCAACTTCCTTATCAATCCGTTCAAAAGTTCCTGTACCAGGGCTATCCGTGCGATAGATATTGAAGGTAGTTGTGGTAGCAAAGTTAAACTGCCAGAACAATGAGACTGAACCCGGGTGTCCGGTTGCCTGTAGATTTGTTGGGGCAGTAACAGCCGGTGCCATCGCCGGCAGAGATAAACTACCTAATGGCGGTGGACTTATCTGCATACCCAGAAAGGCATCCGTGTAGGTAATACTGGTCGAACCAATCAAATCAAAATAGTCTGTTTCTTCAGTTGGTCTGGGTGCTTTTCCTATGCCTTTAGGTGGAGCCGGGTTTGGGGTACCGCCTGGAATTAATGAAAGAGTCAGAAAGATATTCTTTTCAGAGCCTGGGGCAATATTGCCTCCCTGTCCATATTCCCATTTGACTACCTTTCCTTGCTGACTACTGGTTCCCGGGGAAACAGAAACTAATCCTATCCCATCGGCTAAATGCATCGTTATCTGGGGTGTCTCGGCAATATCATCACCTGTATTGAGAAAGAATAGTTTTATTTTCACCTCATTGAGTTCATTTAAGGTTAGGGTATCTGTAATTTCACCGTTAAATACCCGTTTTATTTCGTTGATTATGTATTCCTGATACATAGCCGCACCATGCACAACCACCGTTTCAAGATTACCCGCCGCCGTGCCTGTCTGGTTAAAATGGTCTTTAAATTCCATCGCCGGGCCCTCATTGACCACCTTTATCCCACTTCGGGTAGAGTCGGTAATGGACTTGACTATCACATAGAAATCCTGTCTGGGTGTCCCGTCTTCATACCAGGGTAATTGCTGGGCATTTGGAGGTAAGGTAAATGTTACCGTGCCACCGTTGGGTGAAAATCCTACATTTGTAGTTAAGCCACTATCAAAATAGGCCGCGGCTTGTGTGCCTCTTGGCTTGTCATTCACATCCAGACCAATGAGTCGTTCGAATTCCGCCTTTTGTGTGGCTGTAGCTAATTTTGCCGCCTCGACCGTTACAAATGAAGGAAAGCCATCTGTAAAATGGATGATGGTAGAAGAGCCGTAAGAGGTTAAAACATGTCCCTGGGCATCCTCTATGCCTATCCAGGCGGCAGGAATCTCAAACTTTGTTTCGGTTAATTTATTTCCTGGTTCGGTGCAATTAAGTTTGAATTTTATCTTATGCACCTTACCCCTATCCTTAGGAGGGATATTTATCTCTGTATTGATTTTATAATAAACTATTCCCCGCCAGCCATCAGGGATTTTTGGCTCACTCTGACTTACAAGTAAATACGACAAATCCTGGTGAACAGGGGGTGTAGTATTAAGCACCGCATCATTTACGATTTCCATCCATCGCTGCCCTGAATTAGGTGAGGCGATTCTATAGGTTTCAGAGTCGGTCCAATCAGGGGTGATAGTAACATCCCTTAGTGTATATGGGTCACCAGGTCCTCCACCTAAATTATTACAAACCTCAATCCTGACAAAGGTTGTTTCTCCTGGGGCAAGTCGTGGGGAACAAAGTTTATCGTCAATCCTGCCGCCGACAAATGTATTAGCGGTTATCCTGCCAAAACCATAGCTTTTTAGATATGTCTCCAGGGCAAACTCCCTCGGCTCATACGGGTCCTCTACCTTAATGATATGAAAAACAGAATCACCATAATTACCAATGTTGACTGGCGCCACCTTTTTAGAAATCTCCACATCACTTGATAGCCCCCAGACCACCTGGGTATGGGCATCCATAATCATATATTGATTAGGACCTGCCTTGGGTTTATGAAAGACATACCGACTACCGTCATTTACCTTCATTGGACCTTCGTAATGCACCTCCGGATGATAGGTCTTCATATCTGCCCAAATATGAATTTCTTCTTTAGCACCGGTATTTAATGCCTGATTAAAATATAGGGTATGGAATATCGAGCTTACTTTTTCATCCACAAGCTGGGTGGGATTACCTATATTTTGATAATCGCTCAACCAATACCGCTCATACCTGGTATCAAACCCTAATCCTCTAAAGATATCTTTAACGATTAAACTCTGGTCTTTATTTATCTTGAATTCATCAGAGGGGGTATATATCTGCTCGAATTCCCGTGAACTATTACAGGTTTTGACAATCAAATGTAATTTAGCCGGCTTTTTAACATCATATTCCAGGTATAATTTTTCGTCACCATCCCTGACATAAGGAGGTGTCGGGTTATATGGGTTATCGGTAGCGGCAGGGTCATCCTCTGCATAAAGTTCATAAGTATCATTCACGGTTGGATAGACCTGGACAACAGGGAAGAAGTCATTGGATTTTTTAAACTGCGGGTCCATAGTTCTTAAGGGGGCCGAATGTTGCCGACTCCAGATATCCTGCCATTTTACTTTGGGGAGATTTTCTATGTTAGTTGGAATAGGTGAATAGGCTATTCCTTGCGATAGATACTGCTTGTATGGATTTTCATCCGCACCTAAGAGAATCACAAAAAATAAAGCCTTGGCATTCATAAGCACCTTCCCATTGACAACATATCTCTCAGGAATATTAGGTAATGTGGCCATCAGAATAGTTCTTGGTGGCAGGATGTGATTTTTGTTGGTAGATGTTCCCGGGGATGGTGGAGGTAATTCCTCGGTCCTTATCCCATATCTGATGAGTGGGTCGATAAAATCATATCCCGGTATCTTGTGGTAAGGCCATCCTGTACCTGTCCATGTAAGTTTTTGTGCCGGGAGTATTATATCGCCGTTTGGAGCCAAACTAATTAAAGGTTTATTCTTATTTGGACCCCATTGTGGCTCTTTGTACACATCTGGAATCTCAATTGGTGCGGCATAAGGATTCTCATAGATATAGGTAGTTATTCCATCCCAATTATTAACATTAAACTTTACATATCGATTTTGTGCCTCAAGAGGAAGTGGGTATCTTGGGTCATCAAAGAAAAATGTCTCATTTTGCACCCAGGCGTTGGCATCACCATCCCCTACATCCCAGTATGTTCCACCAACCGACCAGACTATCTTTCGATTATCAGCCACATCTACGATTGGAGCAACTAATGCCACTAAATCCTGGACATTAACATTTTTAGCCAGTGTATCTTCCTTGTTTTCAACAGGAAAGACTACATCTGAAAATATGCCGCTACCTACAATCCCATAGGCCGTAAGTTTATCAAGGGCACGGTCGCCTACCAATCGAGCGGCCATTCTGGCATAGAGTTTTGGGTCGCGGGCGTAAATAGTGGCTGTCCCTCCCGGAATCTCTTTATAATTTGCCTCACTCTTACAAACGACCGCCTCACCTTTTTTAATGGCATTCGCCTCAGTAAAAACCCAGAAGGAGAAGACTAACTTTGTGTTTTCATCCACCTGTCCCAATGACCAGGTAATGGTTGTCAGTGTCCCCGGTCCTAAATCAGTCATTGTTCCTTCGCGTTGGATACCACTGGGCGAAGGAGTAATCTCGGAGTCGCCTTCAACAATATTAAACCCTGGTTGCACTACAGATTTAACCTTGACATCTGCCAATGGATTATTCCAGAAATTACAGAAGGTAACCGTAACATAAACCGGGACATCTGTCTCTAATCCCGGGATAACATCCTTGGGCACATCCTCACAAAACCTCTGCACCGCCTCTGAGGTTAAGGCCGCCCGGCGAGACATAGTTAAAAGCACTGCATCTAAAACAAGCGGGTAATACTCGGTCTTATCCGATGGATGTGAAGGCATCATAATTGCCCCACCTAATTGGTGCTCAACATAAATTATGGCCGGCGTATTCGGGTGATTTGTATCACTATACCTGGCTATTATGGTTTGGGTAGCATTGACTACAGCCGGCTTTTCCAATAATAATGGGTCATCCAGAACATAGGTTTCATTCGCCAACCAGGAGAAGGTAAGTGGGTGAGTGGTGTCTATGTCTTTTAGTTGTCCTTTGTTGTCCCCATCTGTTACCCGAGTTTGCAAATCAACCATGCCTGAACCTACTAACCCGAGTTTTTCAACCAAATAGACACATTCACCTTGAGTATAGAGTATGCCACCATTGGCAACAAAGGAGTTAAGATTAGCTAACCCTGATGTGGTCAGGGTAGCGACTACATCCTGGACATAGCCTTTTTTAACTGATGGAAAAATTACCAGGTCATAATTGGCTAATTTCCCTTCTCGAATATCCTTTTCACTTACCCGGTCAAAATATTCACCCCAGAGATACATCCTGAAAATCTGCTCAAAATAACCCTCTTCCCAGGTGATGTATTGCCCATATTCATCCATCAAATCAGAATAGAACAGGGCAATCTTAATCGGTTGCAAGGAAAAGGATCTGGAAACGCCCAGGACATTGCCGGTGCCTACGCCAGGCTCAGTGGTTACATAATCCGGGGTAGGTGTACCAACAAAATTTAGAAAACTTATGAGCGTCCCTGTGGCCGGTGAGTATTCCGAGATAAATGTCCCGGCATTATATACACTTCCGTGATAGGGATGAGAGGTAGAGGCCGTCCACTCTAAATTGCCATAGTTATAGACATGCTCAAAGCAAGATTTGTAGGCATTCCTTATTTTATCAAGTTTAGTCCCTTTATCACCTGTTTGTTGATTGCCCATAGGTATGATAACACTCAACGGCTCATATTGATATCCCAGACCAACCGGTGTGCGATGTATTTCCTGGGAATAATCACTCGGGTATGAATTAGAGTTATACGCCCGCAATGATAGATAGTATTTTTTGTCATTTTCAAGCCCTTCTAATTCATATTCCGTTACATTGCCTACATTGAGCAGGTGGGCATAAGATTTAGTCGCGGTCCCTTCATAAGATTTCTCATCATAATATAACAGATAACCGTCGATATCCGGTTGAGGACTTGAATTCCAGGAAAGATAAAGCACTGTATCCCCTGGCAAACATTTATCCTCTTTCCATGTTGGTGGTGTAGGTAGTGCTTCCTGTCCTCTGGTAGTTGCCTGGGCAACATTAGAAAGCGGGGATTCATTTCCTCCCTCATCTATTGCCTTTAACGCAAAGTAATAGGTTTTACCCCAGGTAAGTCCTGTAACGGTAAAGGTTGCTTTAGTGCCTGATGTCCCTGGTTTTGGCTCTCCAAAGGCAGGAAAACAATCAGCCCAATTAGCCTTAGTAATGTTCACATAATTATAGCGGATATCAAACGAATTAGCTACCCCTTGCGTCTCATTATCCCCGGTATTGGTCCAGGTCAGTTGAACGGTTGAAGCCGTAACACTTCCGGCGGTTAAATCGGTTATTGTTCCGGGGCTGATCATATCCGTTGAAACTACATTGGATAATGGTGAAACATTATACTGCTCATCAACGGTTTTCATGGCAAAGTAGTATTCGTATTTATTTAGTTGTAGATTTTCGACGACAAATACCTCTGCCAAACCTGCCTTTTTGGGCGTAGGCGTGCCTACCTGAGTGGCAAAGACCCAGGTGTCTTCTGTTATCGGTAAAGTAGAACATCGAATGTCATATTTATCATCTACTCGATCAGGATAACCTTTATCTTTTTGCCAGGTAAAATTACCATCATCACCCGGCGATTTCCAGACTAACATAAGTGAGCCTTCCGCAACATTGACATTAGTCAGGGCAAGATTAGTTATGGTTCCAGGTGGGGTTTCATCCAATGTGGTTTTCTGAAAGATATTGGATATGTCAGATACCTGTCCTCCGCGGTCTTGAGTCTTTAAGGCAAAGAAATAGGTCGTTTCAGGTTGGACCTTACGTTGTTCAAAGGGGAGTTTTCGGTCATCGGTTCCGGTGCCGATAACAACCATGTGGTCGCGCACACCGGCAAAGGAAGGTTTGGGGAGCATACCCGGTGGTGAGTCACATCCATCAAAATTACTTGTTAAACTGCTCGTCCCGGCCGTGGTCCATTTAATGGTATAGGTGCTCGCCTGCCCCTGGTAACCATCCGCCCCGGGTGCGGCCCAATTCAAGATGATACTGAATGAGGTAGGTTGTATGGGTTGCCAGCCGGTTATTGCGGTCCAGTATAGACTATCAAGTCGGTCATACCAGTTTCTCCCTGCCTCTGTACCGGCTACTCTTCCTGGAGGAATATCGTTTAGAGTAACATTGGTAGTCAGCCCGGTAGAGTAAGTTCCGTCCTTATCATAGGCAAAGGCGGTGTAATAATAAGTTATCCCAGCCTGTAAGGAGTCTTCATCCGTAAATATCTCACCGTTGCTATTATAAACTACCTTTGCATTGCCACTATCAACCAATGTTCCTACCGTGTAAGTGGAAGTCGCTCCATTGCTTGGAGTCCAGGGCGTTGTCTGTGTCCCCCTGATAACCAATGTGCCGCTATAATAGGCATTATAAGGGTTGTCCCACTTGACCCGAATGGTATTATCGTTTGACTCGCCACTCAAATTTTTCACCGGATTCATTACCCCGGGGAGAAGTTCAAATCGAAATGTAACGCTATCTTTTGATTCCGGATTATGTTGTCGGGTATGGAACATATCGGCTAAACCGACATCTACCGTATAAGTTCCCGGCACACATTGTTTGAAGGTATAACTTGTTTGATTGATAAATCCTGTCCAGACAGGCTGCCTCTCTTGACCATATGGCTGACAATAAAGGACAAGGATAATATATCCATTATAATACCCCTCCGGTGCCTTGCCTATATCAAAATTTTCTACCTCAAAGGTAGCGGTAATAGACCCTTCACTGGTAATTGTCACAGTTGCAGTAGGCCAGGTAACCCTTATCGTAGGCGTTCCCACAGCCTCTATTTGAGAGATACCCAGGCAACACAACACTAATCCTAAGACCAGAATACTAAATTTTTTCATAGTAGACCCTCCTTATTTTTGAAAGAATTACTTTATATAAGTATATCATATTTTTTAAGATTTGGCAAGAAAAAATTTTCACATGCAGCAATTCTCATTATGAAAATGTGTCCGCAATGAGAAGTGGAGAATAGGGAGAATTGGAAAATTTTCTATTTTGGATTTTCGATTTTCGATTGAAAAAATCCAAAATCCAAAATCCAAAATCGAAAATTTAATCTCCATTTTTTCACCTAATCTCAACATTGGACACAATTTCTGCCATAATGAGAATTGCTGCACCAATATAATTTTTATTGACACTCCTATTGCTTAAGTGATATAATTAGAAAATAATGGGGCAGAAACTATTTTATAAATTATGTAAATTATGGAGAAGGTATAAATATCTTTTAGGGGTATTGTTATCTTTGTTTGTCCTAGGCATTATCTTGTTGAGTTCATTTTGTTTTAAGGACATTTCTACTACCTTTGAGAAAAAAACATTGGATTATCGGTTCAGGTGGTTGACAAACCCCAAAGAGGCAAGAGACGACATCGTCATTATTGATATCGATGAGGAAACTATAAAAAATATGGAGACTTTATACGGAAGATGGCCATGGACAAGAGAGGTTCATGGGGATGTGATTAAATATTTAAAAAATGCAAAGGTAATTGCCTTTGATGTCCTCTTTACAGAAACAAGCCGTGCCCTGGTAAGCAAGGAGGAAATAGAAGAGGCGGTGATGAGGGTAGATGAGGCATTGCGAACAGAAATGCCTCAAAAATCAGAGATATTGAAAGGTATCATTAATTCCTTTTACCATGACTATGATAGGCTGTTAGCTGAGCGTTGCGTAATCGCAGGGAATGTCTATCTGGCGAATACATTTCAATCCAGTGGAGAACAAAAAATAGATTATGGGCAGGAGAATGGGATAAATAGGTTTGCTCTACCTATAAAATTTACCCAGAGTCTTAGTGCCATTAAAAGATTTGATAGCGTTACTTCTCCATTACCGATACTTTGTGATGCAGTTAAAGGAATTGGGCATATCAATATGATTCCTGATGATGATGGACCTGTGCGACAGGCATATACCCTGGTTAATTTTAATAACAAGTTTTATCCATCGCTATCCCTGGCTGTAGCTATGGATGTGCTTAAGGTAAGAGAAATTGAAGTGAGCCCGCGAGGTAATACCTCCGACAAGTGGCTATCTCTGAATAAAAAAATTAAAATCCCAATTAACGAAGATGGGACAATGTTTATAAATTATAAAGGTGGATTTAAAACCTATAGGTATTATCCATATTATCTTCTTTTTGCCTCTAATTATTTAATAGAGCAAGGGCAAGAGCCTCTCATTGCCCCGGAGATTTTTAAAGATAAAATAGTTTTGATTGGTTCTACTGCGGCCGGGTTAATGGACTTGCGAGTTAACCCATTTTCTTCTATCTATCCCGGTGTTGAGATGCATGCCAATATCATTGATAATATCTTAAGCAATTCATTCTTACAAAGACCACCTTTTTATGTGAATTTAATGGTAATGCTTTTTCTATCAATTCTTATTGGGTTATTCATCCCAAAATTAAAACCGTTTGCAGGGGCAATCTTTGCCTTAGAGATACTCATTCTTTATCTATTAATCACTATTTATCTCTTTAATTATGAGCGAATTTGGCTCGATATTTTTCAACCAGGGTTAAATATCATGGGAAATTATTTAGTTATCCTCGTCTATCGATTTATGACTGTGGAGCAAGAGCGTAAAAAGACTAAAGAGGCGTTTCAACACTTTGTCAATGCGACAGTGGTTGAGGAGATACTCAAAGACCCGGAGAAACTAAAACTCTGGGGTGAAGAAAAAGAGTTAACAGTTTTGTTCTCAGACATTCGCAGCTTTACTACCTTTGCTGAAAATCTCCCTCCAAAAGAGGTAGTCTCCTTGTTGAATGAATACCTGCAACTAATGACAGATGTGGTGTTTAAATATGACGGCACGCTGGATAAATATGTGGGGGATGAGATTATGGCTTTTTACGGTGCTCCATTGGAAGGGCAAACCGACCATGCACAACGAGCCTGTCAGACTGCCCTGGAAATGATGCGTAGTCTCCATCAACTTAATGAACTTCGGGTTAAAAATAATCAGCCGCTATTTGATATCGGTATTGGAATTAATACCGGCAAAATGGTAGTTGGCAATATCGGCTCTGATTTGAAGAAGGATTATACCATCATTGGCGATAATGTTAATTTAGGAGCCAGACTTGAAGGCACAAATAAGAAATATAAAACAAATATTATCATCAGTGAATTTACTTACGAAAAGGTGAAGGATAAGATAGAGGTTAGAGAATTAGGTTTTGAAACAGTAAAAGGAAAACAAAAATCGGTCAAAATATATGAATTATTAGGAATGAAAGAGGTGTAAGTGCTCGCGTGCTTGTTTCTTCTTCAAAGAAGAATATAGTCGGAAATCAATGTGTTAAGATTTTAACAGCAGGTAATTGAAATGATTAATCTTACAAAACTTATTGGCGCTAAAGCCACTATCTCCGAAATTATTAAAAAAGATGCGGCGAACAAAATTAGTTCTTTGCATTTTAGCCGTGCTCAAGGTCCTGTGGTTGTCTGGAATATGACCGCTGTGTGCAATTTGTCGTGTAAGCATTGTTATCTTGGATCCCAGGATAATAAGCAGGTGAAAGAATTTACCACAAAAGAGGCAAAATCATTTATTAGTGACCTACCATCAATGAATGTGCCAGTGCTTCTTTTCACCGGTGGAGAGCCACTTTTACGCCAGGATATTTTTGAATTAGGTGAATTTGCGGCTAATTCAGGACTTCGACCGGTTATCTCCACTAATGGGACATTGATTACCCTTGAACGCGCCCGGACAATAAAGGATGCCGGTTTTCAATATGTCGGTGTAAGTATTGACGGCATGGAAGATGTCCATAATGAATTTCGGCGGCTAAAAAATAGCTTTGCCCTTGCCTGGGAAGGAATCCATAATTGTCTGAGTGCAGGCTTACCAACCGGCGTCCGATTTACGGTGAATAACCATAACCTTGCAGATTTACCCGCTGTCCTTGATCTGGCAATTAAAGAGGCTATCCCAAGATTTTGTCTCTATCATTTAGTTTATGCCGGTAGGGGTAAAGAAATGGTCAAGGATGACCTGCGTCGGGAAGAAAACCTTCAATTAATTAATTTCCTGATTGATAAAGCGGCGCGAACCACAAATATGGAAATACTGACGGTAGATAATCCGGCAGATGGGGTTTATCTCTACCTTCAGAAAGAAAAGGAATCCCCGCAAGAGGCAGCAGAAATAAAAAGCCTTCTTGAAATGGCCGGGGGATGCTCTGCCGGAGAAAAGGTTGTTAATGTAAGCCCCGAAGGAAATATTTACCCCTGTCAGTTTTGGCGGGATTTGCCCTTAGGAAATGTGAGGACTACCCCATTGAGTCAAATCTGGCAAGAGAAAATAGACTTTTTTAAGCAACTAAAGGCTAATCTAAAAGGTAAATGTGGTCGCTGTTCATATAAAGAGTTATGTGGTGGTTGTCGAGTCAGGGCAAAGGTAATTTACGGGGATTATTTAGCCGAGGACCCGGCGTGTTACATTGAGGAAGAAAAATTACGGGATGGTTCACTTTAGTTTGAAATCTTGCGGTTAAAAAATGAATGTGAAATTAGAAATTAGAAATTGGGG
>JASEHU010000239.1 GCA_030018635.1 bacterium | reverse complement strand
AGGGAAAATTAGGGACAGCGATCGTTTAAATTCGCTTTTTGCTATCCTTGCCAGAATAAATGGTCGCTGTCTCCATTTTAATTAGACGATTCAGGTAAGCAAGATCGTTTTCATAATTCGGAAGACCTATTTGCCGGTCAATTTCTACCACATGCTCCATTAAGTGGATAGCCGGCTGTATCTTCCCCAGTCCCTCATAAATCCTGGTAATGTTATACGATGTTACTGCCTCCCCAGCCCGATCCCCGATTTCCTGGCTAATCTTTAATGAGCGACTAAGATAGTCAAAAGCGGTCTCGTATTTTCCTCGGGCATAAGAAATACTGCCTATATTTGACAAGGTGGTGCCTTCCCCACTTTTATCCCCGATTTCCTGGCAAATCTTTAATGAGCGGCTAAGATAGTCAAGAGCGGTCTCGTAGTCTCCTCGGGCACGATAAATCTGACTGATATTATTCAGGATTGTGCCTTCCCCACTTTTATCCCCGATTTCTTTTGAAATCTTCAGTCCATCTTCAAGCAAGTTTAGAGCCTTTTGATATTGCCCCAGGAGGATATATCGCTGAGCAATTTCATTAATCAGAGAGACTTTTTTTTCAGGCGAAGAGACTGTATCAAGCAGGCTTTTTCTGTATCCGATCTGTCTCTGAATCTCTTCCTTACCGGATCCCCTGAAAGAGACCTCCGGACGACTCCACGAATCTACAAAACGGCCTATCTCTACAGGCAGTTTCAGCAATCGGTGTCTGAATGCCCAAAAATCATCTGCTTTGCGGACCACAGCCGAAAGTTCATGCTCGGTAAGAAAAAAGATGGTCTTAATTTTATGCTCTTGCAATTGGTCCCTGGTAAAATTCAGATTAAAAAGAAACCCAGGGTCTATTTTCTCTCCTTGCGAATCTTGCCGGCGGGGGAGATTAAGGATACAAAATACTTTTTTAACATCCTGCTCCTGAAGAAGATACGGAGACAAAAATTGGATATTTTGCTCTTGACAATTAACAGGGACAAGCTTAATACCGGTATCAGCTTTCTGTTGCAAGAGATCAATAATATTCTGAGCATCAACAATCTTTTGATATTGGACAAATAAGAACAGGGCCATATCTTTTTTTATAGCCCGGCTAACTAAACGATGTAAAGTCTGAATTTCATTATGTATATCTGTTGGTTCAAGTATTAAACTTGCTTTTGCGATATCCTGAGGACTACTTTTCATGTCTTATTCTCTTTAAGTTTTTCTTCTAAAAATTGAAGGAGTGCATAACGAACATCTAACCACAAACTATCATTCTCATATTCTAAAACAATAAGATGCTGGAGCATAAATTCTACTTCATCCAACCAATCATTGGATTGTGCAATCTGATACATTAATTCGTAGTCTTTTGGCCTTAGCATAGGCTGATACGACTTCACAATTTCATGCCGGGCATTCACTAAATCTTCAAGCAAAATTTTATCCCGGTCTGCCTCTAATACCAAATCAATAGCAATCTGCATCACTCTTGCTAATTCTCGAAACACACCTCCGCTTAATCGAATCGCTTCTTCTTGGGCTTTCTCCTCAATTAAATCAAGACTCATCCTTTTATCAATAAATTCAATTAAAAGATCCTTGCCATCGGTAAACTTATTTCTTTGCCCCTTGTTAAAATATTTGATGCAGGGGATGGAATATAATTGGTCCCTGGGAATTACTATTTCCCTATCACCACGAAGAGAAATAGGAAGGGTATAGATAATAAAAATATCTGTTTGCATCAAAGAGGCGTAATTCTCTCTAATAATCTCTTTAACTTTAGCATCATCTGCCTTTTCAATATTATCTATTATAATCAACAAGTCTTTTTTCTCTTTTGACTTAATTTCTGTTGCAGCATGGTCAAGCAGCTCAAGGAGATGCTTCAATTTTGGTTCAATCACCTTTTTCATATGGCTTCGCCAGGTTGTGCCTGTCTTTAATTTAAATTTAAATCCGGCAAGAAACGCTTTTGCCCCTGCCTCTACTTGAGCATCATAGCCCTCTTCTTTATCAATTTCCTTGGTTACAGTCATAAACCACTGGTCAAGTTCCTCTTTCCAACCTTTTGACAGTGAGGAATCAAGATGCTCTCTTAACTGCAGAGCAATGGCGACAGGCAGATCAATATAGGTCAAAGTCGTATAGTCACATGTCTCGTTAAGAGAAAAATGGACTATTTTAAATCTTTTCGGAAGTTCTTCATCTGCGGCAAGATAATTTAATTCAGTGGACTTGCCAGAACCTTTATGCCCACAGACAAAGTATTTTTTGGGTTGTTTTGCTCGCAGGAGGTTTGATTTTAAACGAGACAGGGAATGTTTTCCTCGCTCAACATAAAATGCCTGCCCTTCGGGTATGGGTAAGGTTAAATCAGGATCAAAATTGTACCATGCATCTTCTAAGCTTTCAGCTTTTTGAAATTCCATGAGATTTCTCCTTAACTCAAAATGACCCAACTGATAGAGGTCATCATCGTACCATTATACCATTTTTATGCCTCTTTTGCAATAGTTTTTTCGTTGTTATCCCAAAGGAAAAGAGTCTGGGCAGATTTAATGCTTTCCACAGATTGGGTGGTGTAATGAAGGGAGGAAAATTCGGGACAGCGACCGTTTAAATTCGCTTTTTGCTATTCTTGCCAGAATAAATGGTCGATGTCCCCATTTTTCCACCTGACATAAGTCAACATTTTTATTGACATAAGATAAATTTTCTGATAAAATATGTTTAAAAAATAAATGAAAGTGAAATTTTCCAAAAGCAAATTCCTATCACTCGATGTTCAAGTTTTTACTGGTGACCAAGCAAGGAGGCGAAAAGGTGAGAAAGGCGAGAAAGGCGAGAAAATAGGGTTCGATGGAAAACGATTGCAATGTCTTTCATGTCTCTTATTGTGTCCCACTTGATGCGTTCAATTCGTAATGGAAAAGAGCAATTATTATAGTTTTGGTGATAGCTGGTTGATATGAAAGAAGCAAAATCGCGTATAAGAATTAATAAATTTCTTGAAAATGCAGGGTGGCGGTTTTTTGACAATGATCAAGGAAAGGCTAACATCTGCCTTGAAAGTAATGTAAAAATTACCGGGCAAACCTTAAATGAGCTCGGAGAAGATTTTGAAAAAACCACGAACGGTTTTGTCGATTTTTTACTTTTAGACGAGCAAGGTTTTCCTATGGTTGTTTTAGAGGCCAAAAGAGAGGATAAAAACCCGCTGGATGGTAAAGAGCAGGCTCGCAAATATGCCAGATCGCTCAATGTTCGATTCATCATCCTGTCAAATGGCAATTTGCCTCCGGATGAGAGAAAGAGATTGATTGAAAACTTCTCCGGCTATGATATTTCTCCGGATATGGTGAGATTGTCTTTAGTCAATATGTATCTGCATGACTTTCAAAATCCAAAGATATATGAATACGATACCCTTACCAGCGAGGAAAAATGGGGAGAGTTTTACGATGTAATTCTTGCCAATCCGCCGTTTATGACACCCAAAGGCGGCATCAGACCACATAATAGGTTTAGTGTTCAGGCTAATCGTTCAGAGGTGCTCTTTGTTGATTATATTGCCGAGCACTTGAATGTTCATGGCAGAGCCGGTGTTATTGTCCTGGAAGGAATTATTTTTCAATCTGCCAACGCTTACAAAGCCCTTCGCAAGATGCTGGTTGATAGTGGGTATTTGTATGCAGTGGTCTCTTTGCCAGCAGGGGTGTTTAACCCATATTCCGAGGTTAAGACGAGTATCTTGTTAATGGACAAAACCCTGGCTAAGAAGACCAGAAACATCCTTTTTGTAAAAGTTGAAAATGATGGGTTTGATTTAGGGGCACAGAGAAGTCCGATTTCTGGAAATGATATTCCACACATCTTGGATATTCTTCTGAAATACAAGCAGGAGGTATCAAAAGGTGAAGAACCGGTTGTCCAGGAAGAAGATAAAATTTATGCTCACATTGTCGCAAAAGAAAAGATTGTCGCAAGTGGCGATTACAACCTTTCAGGCAACCGATATAAAGAAACAGTGAGCTTTG
>JASEHU010000238.1 GCA_030018635.1 bacterium | reverse complement strand
TGTGATACTAAAGTAAGTCAAGCTTCCAGCTTGACAGGTAGGAGATACCACAACACTGTTTCACTGCTAAAGTGCCAATGGTAGCAAAACTTGAACATCGAGTGATAGAACTTAAGGGGGCATATCTAAATAAAATGAGCATATCTCCAAAAAACATCAAATTATTGTGGGGTCCAAGCGGAAACAAGTGTGCTATTTGTAAAGGTGATCTTACCGAAGAAGATAAATCTGGAAGCCTTTATTCTGTTGGCGAAATGGCACATATTGAAGGAGAGAATGCAGGTTCGGCACGATATAATTCAGAAATGACAGATGAACAGAGGGCTGATTATAAAAACCTAATTCTGATCTGTCCAACATGCCATACAAAAATTGACAAGGATGCTCAGGAATATACAGTAGATAACTTAAAACAAATCAAAAAAGAACATGAAAAATGGGTTGCTGAATCACAGAAGGCTGTTATGCCAAAGATAACCTTTGCTGAACTTGAAGTTATAGTCAAATATCTTGTAGCAGTTCCAATATCTGACAGCGATATCACGGTTATCTCTCCACACGAAAAGATAAAAAGAAACAATTTATCTTCAGAAGTAGGTAATTTAATAACAATAGGCATGATTCAGAAAAAACAGGTTGAGAAATACTTAAATGAAAATCCTGATTTCCAATTTTCTGAGAGGTTAAGAGCAGGTTTCGTCAGAAAGTATAGAGAACTAAAGAGTGAAGGATTAGAAGGTAATTCTTTGTTTTATGCTTTACTTGAGTTTGCTTCTCATAATTCTTCAGATTTTAAAATGCAAGCTGCAGGACTTTCGGTATTGACCCATTTTTTTGAAATTTGTGAGGTTTTCGAACATGATATTACCGGATAAAAATATTACCCTATCAAATTCCTTGATTGGGCTTGGATCAAAGATACTTATTGAACTAAGTACCTCGCAAACCGTTTCTTCTCTGTGGGAAAAGGTTCACAAGAGATATTTAGAAATAAGGACATTTGAAAGATTCGTCCTAACCCTTGATTTATTATATATTATGGGGCTAATCAAATTTGAAAATGGAATTATTAAAAGGATAATGAGATGATTAGGGCAGTTCGCAGCGATCATAGTTCATTTAAAGAGGTGCATTTCAAAGAAGGATTTAATGTTGTTCTTGCTGAGAGAACAAAGGAATCTACCCAAAAAGACACAAGAAATGGTTTGGGCAAGACAACGCTTATAGAGATAATTCACTTTTGTCTTGGCGCCAGCACAAAACACAATGAGGGTTTAAGGGTAAAAGAATTAGAAGACTGGACATTTATGCTGGACATAACATTAAAAGGAAAAGATTACACGATTTATCGAAACACAAAAGATTTTACGAAAGTGAAAATTGAAGGAGACATTTCGGCCTGGCCCATAAAAATAGATTACGATAAAATTGAAAGGGCATACATTATGAAAGTAAAGGAGTGGACTTCAGTCCTTGGTTGTCTGATGTTTGACTTAGAGGAGAAAAGAGAAAAATATAATCCTTCGTTCCGTAGTTTAATATCCTATTTCGTGAGACGAGGCGTTGGTGCCTTCCATAATCCTTTCAAGCATTATTCACAACAGAGAGAATTTGATATGCAGGTGAATAATGCATATTTGCTTGGTTTAAATTGGGAATACGCATCAGAGCTCCAGGCAATAAAAGACAAAGAGCATACATTGCAGGAACTGAAAAAAGCGTCAACTCAAGGTTTATTGACAGGATTCATTGGGTCATTAGGAGAGATGGAGGCAGAAAGGGTAAGGCTGGAAGATGAAGTTAATGCATCGCAAGATCAGCTAAAAACCTTCAAAGTCCATCCACAGTATTATTCTATTTACGAAGAAGCTAACGACTTGCACAAGGAAATTCAGGATATAAAAAACAAATATGTTATTAATGCCCAGATATTACATAAATACGAAGAAGGTATTCAAGAGGAAAAAGATATATCAGTTGATAATGTCCAACAAATTTACAAAGAAGCCGGGCTTATTTTTCATGAAAGTATTGTAAAAAGAATCAAAGACACATTAGAGTTTCATAAAACAATAGTTCTGAACAGAAAAGAATATCTGAGGTCTGAAATGAAAAGAATTAAACGAGAGATTGAACAGCAAAAATATCAAATCGAAACCCTCTCCGATAAAAGGGCACAACTGCTTGGAATCCTTAAGACTCATGGCGCATTGGAAGAATACTCGATGTTGCAAAACAGGGTTGTAACACTTAAGACACAATTAGAGGAAGTTGAAAGCAGGATAAAGAATCTTGAGTCGTTTGAAGAAGGCAAAAGTGCTCTAAAAATAGAAAAGGAGGAACTTTTGCAAAAGACTCACAGGGATTATCAGGAAAGAAAAATACAATTAGATAATGCGCGTAAATTTTTCAACAAAAATTCCGAAAGTCTATATTCAGAACCCGGCGTCTTTTCAATAGATATTGGAAAGATAGGCTATAAATTTAAGGTGGATATCAAACGGGCAGGAAGTCAGGGAATAGGCTACATGAAGACTTTTTGCTATGATTTAACCCTTATTCAGCTTCGCTCAAATTATGCCGATATGCCAGGCGTTCTCATACATGACAGCACTATTTTTGATGGGGTTGATGAAAGACAGATTGCAAAGGCTTTAGAATTAGCGGCAGGTGAAACACAAAAGAAGGGATTTCAATATATTTGCAATCTCAATTCTGATGTTGTTCCTTATAACGATTTTACTGAAAAATTCAGAAATGAATTTGACTGTTTTGTTTGCATAAAATTCACTGATGCAACAGACGGCGGCGGACTTCTTGGTTTTAGATATTAAGATGATACGAACAAAATTATTAGATTATCTCAAAAGGGTAAGAATATCAGGAGTAAGAATTTATGGGTAATAACCTTAAGCAAATTCTTGCAGAAAAAGAGAATGTGGAAATAGCATTAAGTAATCTTAAAGAATATTGGCTAAAAAGTATCGTCACATTTAAAAACATGGAGGCAGATTTATGTCTATTGTAAATGTATCACCTAAAGGGCAAGTAATTATTCCTGTATTCCTGCGGAGGAAATTTGGAATAAGTCCTAAAAGTAAAGTTGATGTGACCGAAATTAACAATGAGATTGTCATTATTCCTTTATCCAGGGAGCGGATCAAAAGAAATGCAAGGTCTCAAACACTTGGTGAATTTTTGGAGATGTATAATCCCTGGGAAGATAAACGCTCGGCTGAAGAGATTGTAGGAGAAATCTATCAAGCCCGTAAAAGCCGTCAGCGGGATGTATCGCTATGAAATATTTGCTTGATACTGATGTAACCATTTTTGCCTTGAAAAAATCAGAGCATCTGGAGTTGAAATGCCTTCAGGTAGGATTGGATAATATTGCCATATCTGTTATTACCCAGGCAGAACTTACATTTGGTGCTTATAACTCACAGCGTATTCATGAAAATCTAAGGAGAATAGAACAGTTTTGTCAGACCATAACTATTCTACCTATTTCATCACAGGTAGTAAATACATTCGGTCAGCTAAAAGCAAAAGGGTATAAAAAGGGAGAACCCCTTGAGGACTTTGATATTATGATTGCCTCAACAGCTCTATCTTATAATCTTACATTAGCTACTGGAAATGTTGTGCACTTTAAGAAAATTCCTGATTTGCAGATAGAGAATTGGATTCGTAAATGATTATAGTCATTATTCGTTATTCAGTTGTAGCTCTCATCATCTTTTTCAGAGATGGAAAGTATGAGTAACCAAAGTGTAGATTTACCTGTTCCCTTACGCCAAAGGACAAAAAGAGGCTCAAGAAATATTTTTTTGCAAGGAGCAAAAAATATAAGGAGACAAAATAAGCAATGGATAAATAGGAATGCTGAGGTGGTTGATGCCCTGTGCTATACCCCAGAGGAATTTGAGCGAAAGAAGCAGGAGATAGGAGTAGTCAGGGAAGCGGTTGAAAAAGGAATACGATTGGTATGAACCTGAAATCGGCAAGTGCCTACAATCTAAAATGCCTAAGACAAACAATAGGTTAAGATTGTAGCCCAACATTCTATGTTG
>JASEHU010000237.1 GCA_030018635.1 bacterium | reverse complement strand
AAAATAACCGCTTTAGCGGTTTATAAGGTACTTGATTGCACAGGTCGAAATTTTTCTTGACAAATCGTTATATATTATGTTAAAATTTGTAAAGGTAGGCGAAGAAAAATGCAAATGATAAGGATTAGATTTAAAAATGAAAAAGATGGGGCTAAAGGATTCTGTGAATTAGCTAAAAGAGGAAGAGTGATTTGTCTTCCTATGGACATATATGAAATTGGGGAGAGGGGTCTTAAGATTCTGGATGATTTGAAAATCAAGTATGAGATTCTCCAAACAGAAGGTTTTGACTATGCGTATGCTACGATACGAAATTCTATTGCCACTCAAGTATAATGATGGTATTCCGGTAGAATATGAGAAAATTCATCAAACAAAAAGAGAATTGGTGGATAAATTTAAAGCTATAACTGTAGAACCGCAAACTATTTTAGGTATATGGGGTTATGAAGAGAAGGAATATGAAGACGAATTAATTCGAGTTATTATTGATGTTGAAAATACATCTGCTACTACATTGTTTTTGGCAAAATATAAAGAGATTTTGAAAGAGCGGTTTAAACAAATTGATGTGTGGATTACAGCTTCTCCTATCCAAATTATTTGAATAGAAGAAGGTAATTTAATTTATTTCTAAAACAAAAGGAGAGAGGATAAATGAAAAAGGTAAGTGTATTAATGGTAAGTGGAATACTAATTTTAGGATTAGCTAATGTAGTATATTCACAAGAAAGTGGTGTTTCAAGATCTGTCTATAAGATTGGAATTATTGACGGAAAGCGTATTTTTGAGGAACATCCGGACGCTAAAAAGGCAAAGGAACAGTTAATCAAAGAATTAAAGCAAAAACAAAAAGAGATTAATGCTATGTCGGCCGAGATCGAGAAATTAGAAGAAGATATCGAATCAAATCTTTTATTAAGTGATGAAGAAAGGGCTAGAATGGAAACAAAGGTTGACAAGAAGAAACAAGCAGCACTTAAATATAGCCAGGAGGCAGAGACATACCTGAATGATAAAGAAGAAGAGTTGACCAGGCAGATAACAGAAAAGGTGTATCTACTTATTAAACAAATAGCCCAGGAAAAAGGTCTAAGTGTTGTTTTGGAAAATAACTATGTCTTGTATGCAGAAGATAATCTGGATATTACTGGAGATGTCCTGGCCAGGATTATAGCCACGACTAAAAAAGAAAGGTCAACAGGAACGCAAACAACCCGTTAGTTGCAATGCCTCGCCGCTTACGCTCCGACCCCTTTGGGGTTCGCATAACAGACGCATATCTGACTACGGGCTGTCGTCCTTCATCCAAATTCTCCCTTGGGGCGAACTTCAGATACGCATCAGCCGTTAAATTCGGATTAGGTTTAAGCAAAGGATTTAAGTTGAAATATGATAAGGAAACCTAAATTATATTTGGATACATCAGTACCCAACGCTTACCTTGATGAGAAGAATCCGTATCGTCAAGAAATGACAAGGCAATTTTGGTTACACCTGAATGAATATCAAGTATTTATTTCTGATTTAGTCATAAGAGAGATAAAAGCTACTGGGGATGAGAAGTTAAGAGGAAATCTTATCAATCTTGTAAAAGATTTTGAGTCATTCTCGACTAAAAGCGAAGAGATTAAGGTGTTATCCGAAGAATATATTTCAAGAAGTATTATTCCAGTAAAACATATTGAAGATGCTGTTCATATTGCCGTAGTAACAGTTAATTCAATTGATATTTTAGTCAGCTGGAATTTTGAACATATTGTTAAACTGAAGACCAAGAGGGAAGTAAACGCTGTGAATGTTTTGCTTGGATATAATCCAATTGAGATTGTTGAACCTGTAATGCTTTAAGGAGATGATTTATATGTCTTATCTTAGCAAGTTCTATAAAGTAGATGTTCGAGAGGAGATAGCCAAAGAATTCACAAATTCAAGAGGTGAAGTAGATGATATGATGGCCGGACTTCACGAGATTAGGGTTAGAACAGCAGAAAAAGAATACAATCTAAAAGAACTGGAGGAAAAGATAAAGAAAAAAACAAATTAGAACTCATAACTTTGTCTAATACGGCATAAAAGACGCTGACGCTAAATTGTCTTTGGTGACTTAGATTATGCCGGAACAGTTAGAAGAAACTGCTTAACAATAATGTCAGGGAAGGTCAATAATTGGTAATCGGTAATTACCATTAGAGAAATAATGATTAAAACATTAGATGAGATAGCTAAGTTTATAAATGGGCAACTAATAGGTGATAAAAATATATTTGTTTCCCAAATCTCCCCAATTAAAAAGGCGAAAGAAGGGGATATAACCTTTATATTTGATAAGCGGGAGTTGAAAAAAAATCAAGCAAATCAGATAGATGCTACTTGCGTTGTCCTTCCAGAAGATATAGAAACCATATTTTGCCCGAAGATTATTGTTGAAAATCCAAAATTAGCCTTTGCCAGACTCCTGGAACTCTTTAACCCGACTACTTTACCTCCTCCAGGAATTCACCCTACTGCCATCATCAGCAAGGATGCCAAAATAGGAAAAGATGTAAGTATTGGTGCCTATGTCGTTATCGGGGATGAAGTAGAAATTGGAGATGGTGTGGTTATCTATCCTTTAACGAATATTGGTCATAAAGTGATGGTTGGGAATGAGTCTATTCTACATTCTAATGTAACCATATATGATAAAGTAAAAATCGGCAAAAGGGTAATTATTCATAGTCAAACGGTTATTGGTAGTGATGGATTTGGATATATCAAGACAGGGTCGGTGCATTATAAAATCCCGCAAAAAGGGGAAGTAGTCATCGAGGATGATGTAGAAATCGGAGCGGGTGTAACCATTGACCGGGCAACATTAGGGGCTACGGTTATTGGTCAGGGGACAAAGATTGACAATCTTGTTCATATTGGGCATAATGTGAAAATAGGTAAAAATTGCATTATTGTTGCCCAGGTAGGGATTTCCGGCAGTGTTACCATAGAAGATAATGTGACCATAGCCGGCCAGGCAGGGGTATCAGACCATGTGACCATAAAAGAAAACACCATCGTTGCCGCTCAAACAGGGGTAATGAAGGATATCGGACCAAATTTAATAGTCTCCGGATTACCTGCCCGGCCCCATCAAGAAGAAATGAAAATAAAGGCATTGATACAAAAACTACCTCTCTTAGCCGAGAAAATTAAGGTTTTGGAAAAAAAGGCGGCCGAACTGGAGAATAGATAATGCAGCAGACGATTAAGAAAGAATTGGAATATTCAGGTATAGGACTACATACAGGTGAACAGATACATTTAGTATTTAAACCTGCTACCGCAGGGACTGGTATTGTCTTTGTTCGACAGGATTTGTCTGGCAAACCAATGATAAAAGCCTGCCCGGAAAATGTCAATAACACCTGGCGAGAACTTAGTTTGAAAAAAAATGGGGTTGAAATTCATACCGTAGAACATCTATTAGCCGCTTTATCCGGTTTAGGCATCGATAATATTGAAATTGCGGTAAATGGGGACGAGATACCCATTGGGGATGGAAGTGCCTTACCCTTTGTTGAACTCCTTAAAGACGAAATTATCAGCCGGAATACGTCTAAAAAAGTGTTTAGACCCAAAGAACCACTCTGGGCGGGCTCCTCTACGGAAGATAAACAGGTAATACTTCTGCCTTCGGATGAATGGAGGATTACTTATACGATTGATTTTGAGCACCCGGTAGTTAAAACCCAATTGGCTACCTTTGTTATCACTCAAGAGGTTTTTGTTAAAGAAATTGCCCCAGCCAGAACCTTTGGCTTTCTGAAAGAAGTAGAATCGCTCCATGCCCGGGGGTTAGCTAAAGGAGGAAGTCTGGAGAATGCAATTGTTATTGGGGAGGATAAAATTTTAAACGATAGTTTACGGTTTGAGAATGAATTAGTCAGACATAAGATATTAGATTTAATAGGGGATTTCAGCTTGATAGGTATGCCTATACTCGGACATGTAATTGCCATTAAGTCAGGACATGATTTGAATTTGAAGTTGGTCCAAAAAATGGCGACCTGTGCAATCGACATTTATTGACAATTTGTAAGAATTCAGGTAAAATGTA
>JASEHU010000236.1 GCA_030018635.1 bacterium | reverse complement strand
ACAGGTTTGAAACCTGGAACTTGGTTGATGGATTGAGAGTTTTCACACAATCTGACATAATTAGAATTGCTGGTTACCAGGAAATAAAGATTGAAATTCCAATAAAAGTGTGCTATACTTTTATTAGTAAAAGAAAATGACGATGAAATTTTTAGCTAATTCAGAAAATACTAAAATCTTAACAGATGAACAGGAACAATTTGCCTTACTTGAATTTACCGAGGAGAAGACAAAGGCTTATCTGACTATGTTTCCGCCAGTTGATGGAAAGACAATTGATGCTGATGAAATAATATCATCTTTGAAAAATGAGGGTATTTTAGATATAGATATAGACATTGTCCAACGAACAATAAAAAACAACCAATTTAATAGTAAAATACTTATCGCCAGTGGGATATCACCTATTAAAGGTAAATCTGCCTACCTTTTATATCAATTTGGTGTAGCCGATGAAGGTCCCGTCATAGAGATAATACCAGGGCAAATTTTAAGCGTAACGGTTCCACCTGAAGATGGCATTAGCGGCATTACCGTTACAGGAGAAACAATTATTCCGCAGAAAGGGGAGGCTCTGGAGATTATTTTGGGGGAAAATACGGCCTTATCCTCAGATGGATTAAAAAGTTATGCAACTGACTTTGGATATGTAACCTGGACAGGAAATAAGGTTGAAATTGAAAAAATAGAGGAGAGGTCATCGACCGGTCAGGTTTACTCAGATGAAATATATCTATCAGTGCTTGTTAATGCCAATTCTCTATCAGAGGCAAAAGAAATAGGAGCAGACCTTTTAAATTTGTCTCCTAATGAATTAGATTGTCAAACGGGTATAATCGAAGATGATATTAACGAGGCAAGCCTTTCTTTAATCAGGATTTTTCGATTAGGGGTTAAGGGGCCATGGGAAGAAGAATGGAAAAAAAAGATAGAATCTGAAATTTCCCGCTTGAAAATAGACAACAAAGATGGTATCTTTGAATTCTTTAACACAGATAAAGGGTTATATCTATCTATATTTCCTCCTCAGGGGACAGGTAAAATAGTAACCCTGGAAAATGTGCAAAATTATATTAAAAAGAAAGGATTTCTGGATGTTAACCAGGAATTGCTTAAAAAGGTAGTTGAACATCCCTCTCCCAAAGGGATACCATTATTAATAGGTCTCAGACAAAGGGTATTGGAATTAGATGGCCAGGTTGAAATAGAGGTAGCACCCGATCATTCAAAGGCGGTTATGTTTGTTATTCCACCTAAACATGGTGGACTTCCGGCAAGTTTTGAAGATGCCATGGAGGCATTACAAGAAAAAGAGGTTGTGGCTGGTATTGACGAACGGGTTGTGGCAAAAGCAATATTTGAACAAACAACTAAACCTGTTTTAGTGGCTGAGGCTATCCTTCCTACTCCAGGGGAAGCGGCAAAATTAGAATACAAATTTAGAGTCGATAGGTCCAGGGTAGAATTAGTGGAGGATGAGTATGGCCGGGTGGATTTTAAAAGATTAAATCTTATTGAGAATGTTCGGGCAGGACAGGTTTTGGTAGTCAAAAGACCTCCAGGGAAAGGCATACCGGGTAAGTTGGTTAATGGGCTGGAAATACCCGCACTTTCAGGTCCTGATGTTCGTATGCCTGCCGGCAGGAATACAGAGATTTCCATCGGTGGAACAGAATTGATGGCTACTGTAAATGGCCAGGTGCTTTTAGCCGCAGATAAGGTAAATGTTGAGGATACCCTTGAAATTAAAGGGGATGTAAGCCTGCAAACAGGAAATATATATTTCTTGGGCACCATACTCATTCAAGGCAATGTAGAGGATGATTTTGAGGTAGAGGCAACCGGCGATATACAAATCAAAAATGCAGTTGGCAAATGTTTCCTTTCGGCCGGAGGAAGTATTGCTATTGGTGAGGGGGTAAAAGGTAAGGGAAAGGCAAGGTTATTTGCCGGACAACATATCTTTGCCAAATACATTGAGAATGCAAAAATCGAGGCAAAAGGAACAATCCAGGTTACCCAGGAGATTATGCATAGCCTGGCGGATGCGGGTAAATCTATATTGTTGGAAGGAAAACAACGAGGCTCAATAATTGGTGGTCATATCAGGGTTGGAGATGAAATAAGAGCCCGCGAGATTGGTGCTCCGGCTGGAACTTATACCAGGATAGAGGTCGGAGGAACTCCAAAGGTGCGAGAACAATTAGCCAACTTGAATAGGGTCTATCAAAAAGATATTAATAGATTAGAAACGATTAAAAAGGATATTTCTATATTAAAAGATAAAAAGAATCAGGAAAAGGAAAAATTTCCCATAGAAAAAGAGGCTAAATTACAAAAACTTATTCGCGAACATAATAAATTAACGGTAAAATTACACCGCTACACCGACCAGAAGGAATTTTTAGAGGTTAGAATACAAGAGGCACTTGGAGGGAGTATCCATGTTTCACACACCTTGTTTCAGGGTGTAAGTATTGGCATCCGAAATGCAAATTTAGAAATCAAGGATAATTACAACTCGGTTAGCCTCGGACCTAAAGGGGATGAGGTAGGGATATTCCCTTATGGGATGGTGAAAGGTTAAAATAATAGATCTTATAAGACTTATTATTTTAAATTATACAAGGAGGATAAAATGAGTAAAGTATCATTGTTAGATTTAAAGGCACAATATGCTGGTATTTCAGAGGAAATTGATTGCGCAGTAAGTAAGGTTATCCAGAGCGGCACCTTCATCCTGGGTGAGAATGTCCAACGATTAGAAGAGGAGATTGCCTCATTTTGTAACACTAAACACGGTCTGGGAGTAGCCTCAGGCACCGATGCCTTGTTATTAAGCCTGATGGCTTGTAATGTCCGACGAGGAGATGAGGTAATTACCTCGCCTTTTACCTTCATTGCGACCGCAGAGGTAATAGTTTTGTTAGGTGCCAAACCTGTTTTTGTCGATATCAACCCCAAAACCTATAATATTGACCCGGCTCATATCAAAGAGATGATTACCCCTAAAACTAAGGCTATTATCCCCGTTCATCTCTATGGTCAACCGGCCGATATGGATAGGATACTGGCTTGTGCCAGAGGGCATAATTTAGTCGTCATTGAGGATGCCGCCCAGGCCATTGGAGCTAAATACAAGGGTAAAATGGTTGGTGAGATGGGTGATGCATGCGGTTTTTCCTTTTTCCCGGCTAAAAACTTAGGTGCCTACGGCGATGGAGGGATGATTACGACTAATAATGAGGAATTGGCAAAAAAGATTAGAATGCTCAGAACTCATGGCTCACAAGTTAAATACCATCACGAACTTATTGGGACTAACAGCCGATTGGATGAACTCCAGGCAGCTATTCTGCGAGTGAAATTGAAAAGATTGAATGAGTGGACCAATAAAAGGCAAAGGATTGCTCAAATCTATACGCAGGCATTTATGAATACGGAAATTATCACCCCTTTTGTTGAGGAATTTAATTCTCCTGTTTATAATCAATATACCATCCGAGTCAAAGATAGGGATGGGTTAATTGCCCATCTGAAAAAATCAGGCGTTGATACGGCCATCCATTATCCTATTCCGTTACATCTTCAGCCTGCATTTTCTTATTTAGGATATAAGGCCGGAGATTTTATAGAAAGTGAGCAGGCATCTAAAGAGGTTCTCTCACTACCGATATATCCTGAATTAACCGATGAGCAGCTCGAAACGGTTATTTCGGCGGTATTGAGTATGTGTTAGTAGGGTTCAAGGTTCAGGGTTTAAGAAGTGAAGAAGGAATCAAAAGTTTGGAATAAGGAAATACTGACTCTTTTCCCGACCCCCTGAAGGAGGTTGAAAAGATGTCTACTCGACAACAATACCTGGGACCATAGATATAACTTTAAGTCCTACGCAACGCTCTCATCAAAAAGTTCACCCCAAAGCAAAAAAAGTAGTTGACAAACAGGTCTAATTATGCTATATTCATTATACATAAAAGGGGGGGAGATTGTGGCTGTAATTAGACAACAAAGTTAGAGAAAATTCCTGCTTGAGGAGTAGAAAAGTGTATTAGTGGGTCATTCCATTTGATATTGGGGGTATCTATGATAGAATCCAGGAGTC
>JASEHU010000235.1 GCA_030018635.1 bacterium | reverse complement strand
GCTACATATAGGTTCACTTTCGTTGCGGTCTGTTTATTCGTCTTTTCCGCCTATAGCGAAATTTGTCAGGTGGCTTCAGCACTACGAATTACTCCATAACACTGCACCTCAGACTACACGGTTGACAGACAATTACCGTGACTAACACTTTTCAGTTAGTTAGAATTCAAAGAGCTTATCTTGGCACGCAAACGCTTACCTTAATCCTTAATTGTTCTACTAACAATATAATAAGCAATCTTTGAAAGGGTTTTATGAATAGCTTCCTGTTCGGAGGTAAGGTCAAAATCTTTTGGTTGATAAGATGATGTTGGTGGAATATACAAAACCACCTCCTGATATTGCTCCTGCCAGAGAAGTTTGTTATTAGGGACATCAGTCAATTCAAGTCTTACCGAGATAGAAACCCTATATTTGTCCACATTACCTTTGTTATCATAAGAAAACGGTACCCTTTCATACGAGATAATCGTGCCGTTTAATTTTGCATCGGCTGATTCCCTATCAACTACCTTTAATCTACCATCTTTGATAAACTCCTCAATGACCATATTGGTCAAAACCCCTTCTAATCCATATTGAAAGGTCTGATTGGTAAAGATAGGGATGGAAATAGAGTTAATATGGTCTGGCAATGTCCGTATCGGTGTGTGGACACAACTACTTAGACTAAGAATAAACCAAAGTAAAAGTAATCTTTTCATATTTACCTCCAAATGACAACCTAATCGTAAACTCAAATGTGAAGCTTTATACAAGAATATACCTATCATTTTGTCGAATCGCCAACCTAATCCCGAACCTAATCCAGAACCTAATCCCGAACTCTCTGTGTAGAAGATTACGCTAAGACATAATACAAACTTCTTCCTTTACCTTCTGACTTGATTACTTTTAAGTCCATTGATTTTCTGATTTCTTTTAATGCTGCCCGATCTGATATTTTGAACATCTCTCTTACATTGCGATTTGTTATCTTCTCATTTTGATTTATAAATTCCACAATCATCATCTGCCTTTGCGTTAAAGCAATCTGCCCTCTTTTTGCTTTTCTCAATCTATCACTGCTAAGCTTTATTGTCCTTTCTTTAACTGCCTCGATACTTACATTTACCCCCTCAACAAAATATTCCAGCCAGTTAGTCAAATCCAATGTTTCTTGCTCAACACTTCGTAATGCTTTGTAGTAAGCCGGCCTATCAGAGTTATAGTAATCGTCAAGGCAAAAAAACTGTTTAGTATCAAAGCCTCTCAGATAAAGGATCAAAGCAGCCAGAACTCTTGTAGTTCTACCGTTTCCATCAATAAAGGGATGGATTCTGACAAACTCATAATGGGTTATTCCTGCCTCAATAACAGGATCGAGTTCTTTTGATCCCTCCGAATTTATCCATTTAACCAAATCTTTTATTAACCCGGGCACATCTTCATTTTGGGGCGGTCTAAAAAAGATCTCTCCAGTAAATCTATTTGCCACTACGACATAGCGATCGCGATAAACTCCACAATCATCAGGACCGTCTAATGTATCTTTTGTTACCATACGATGGATATTTAAAATATCTTTTTCAAGTATAGAATTACCTTTTATCAATTTCCCAATATTTTCAAGGACATTTAGATAATTTAAGACTTCTTGTTTATCCTTTCTGGTAGCCGCCACTTCTCTTCCCTGGGCTAAATCGCTCACCTGTTCCAAAGACAATCTATTTCCCTCAATGCTCGTAGATGAATGGGCACTGTGGATTATTGCTTCACGCCTTAAGGCTACTTCCCATCCGGGAATTAAAGGTGAATTGAGTATCGACAATAGAAGACTGAAGACTAAAGACTAAAGACTGCCCATTTGGGAATTAAAGGTGAATTGAGTATCGACTCTCTTGCCGCAGAAATCCTCGTAAGTAACTGCACTATTTTATTTGTATATCTAAAATTTGGCTTAAACATTCTTGCTCCTTCTAATTAAACTCAAACAAAAGTAATTTTTTCATGATGTAGCAATTCTCCTTTTTTCTATTTCTAACTCAATTTGTTTTAAAAATTCGTTAAATACCTCAACAAAAAAGTCTTCTAAATCTCGCTTGTCCCAATCCTCCCATAAAGCACCCCCTTGAATAGAGTCAATAACTCGTGGTTTATCAAAAGCATCAGTATCTTGTTCTAACTTGGAAATAGAAATAGCGATCATAGTAAATCTGGTAGAGATAATAGCGAAGGTTAACGTACTATTGGGAATATATTTTCGTCTTGAGATTAACTTAATTTGTAGACCATTTATTATCATTTTATTTATTATTCTTGCATCCTCTGATGAAATAATTATATTTTTGTTTTCTAAGTATATTTTAATATAACTATTCTGAAAGATAAACTCAAGATTTGAAAGAGATGGTTTTTCAATTCTAAATTCCATCATCTCTGATTTATGTTCCTCAATAGCCTCTTTAGTCAAAGTTTCTAAAAACTGACATATTTGCTCCTCACTATATTTTCTTTTTTCTTCATCCACTTCTTTGGAAACAATACCAATGTCTCTATCCAATTTCTCAATCTTTTCTTCAAATATACCCAATCTTCTCTTTAAATCTTCTTTACTGAATGCCTCCTTTCCTTCAATCACATTGAGCATAAGGGTCATGGTATTGGTTACTTCCCGTTCTACCATCTCGATAAAGTGGGTATGCTCTTCTCTATCAGCTTCATCCAGTGCCTGGTAATACTCCTGGTGGTCTTCCATTTTTATAATAGCCGGGGTATAGCCTTCCTGCATAAGGATAGTATTAAGAATTAACCTACCTACTCGACCATTACCATCAGTAAATGGATGTATGGCAACAAATTTATGATGAAAAACAGCCGATAATTCCACAGGATGAAGTTTATCTTTATTTTCATTATACCATTTGATTAATTTCTCCATCTCTCCTGGTACCTGCAAATAATCACAAAAATAATGGATTGTTCCATCTAATTTAATTACATGGTTATTGTCATATTTATACTTACCCGGCTCAATCTTCTTTTTTACCCTATTATTAGAATGACCTATCCAGATATATTTTGTATCCTTCATTATTAGAGTGTGGTATTCTTTAATCAATCCTTCTGTAAGTGGTCTTTTCCCCTTTACAATCTCATCAAGATAATCAATTGCCTCGGCATGATTTTTTGCCTCAAGGTACTCTGAAAGAGGTTTCCCTTTAGAGGTTAGCCCCTCCCGTAAGAAAAAGGCAGTTTCAGATAAAGATAATGTATTACCTTCAATGGCATTGCTATTATATGTCCAGTCGATTCTTAACTTTTCCTGAATGGCGATCATCTTATTAGAATCTATTGGACGGTAATTATCTAATTTTTTCTTAAGTATATCTAATTCCTCAAACATAAGTCTCAACTCCTAATTATATTTATTCATCGCTACATCAATACCTTCTTCAATAGCACAAATAACCGCCTGAGCGGCTTTTTCTATTCCCCGCTCAATTACCTCGTTTTCCTCATCGCTAAATGGTGAAAGGACATAGTCCCGAAAACTAACCTCAGGTAAAGGGGTGCCAATTCCTATCCGAATGCGTGGGAACTCCTCGCAGGCTAATTTCTCAATAATTGATTTTATCCCATTATGTCCACCGGCACTACCTTTTTTGCGGATTCTAATTTTACCCAACTCCAGGCTAACATCATCATAGACAACCAATAAATCCAAAGGTGGCACCTTGAAATTCCTGACCAACAATTCGACTGCCTTACCACTTAAGTTCATATAGGTCATTGGGTTAGCCAGGATAACCTCGTGCTCTGAAATTTTACCCTGTCCCATCCGAGATTGATACCTTCTCTCTTTAAGCTCAATCCCGGTTAGTTTAGCCACTTTATTAATGACCTTAAATCCAACATTATGCCTGGTATCGGCATAAACCAAACCAGGATTTCCCAAACCAACAATAAGTTTCATAATCTTTATTTTATCCCTCTTAAATAATTGATACTCGTCTTCCATTCATCTTCAAAAACTACCTGAAACTCAAATTTCTTCGACCTGTGCAATCGACATTTATTAACAATTTGTAAGAATTCAGGTAAAATGTAGAATATTGAATGTAGAATGTAGAATG
>JASEHU010000234.1 GCA_030018635.1 bacterium | reverse complement strand
TTAATTCGTAGACTTGCCCCAATCTCTCCCCCCAATTTCCAATTTCTAATTTCCAAAAAGAAATCACAGGAAAAACGATAAAAATGAACCGTCTCCATTTTTTATGTCAACTTAATTAATGGACTCCATATAATTCTATTCCAGCAGTTCTGCGGCGAGTTCGGCTAATGCAGAACGCTCACCTTTAATTAAGGTTATGTGTCCAAATATCTCCGCACCCTTAAATTTCTCTACCAGATAGGTTAAGCCATTACTACTTGAGTCAAGATAGGGATTATCGATTTGATAATAATCTCCGGTAATTACTATTTTAGTTCCAGCTCCGGCGCGGGTGATGATGGTTTTCATTTCATGGGGAGTGAGGTTTTGTGCCTCATCAACTATCATAAATTGATTGGGTATGGACCGGCCGCGGATATATGAAAGTGCCTCTAATTCAATTATGCCCTGCTCAATCAGCGATTCTAAACTCAAGTTTGAAAATTTATCATCCTGATGTGTGGCAAAAAGGAACTCAAGATTATCGGAGATAGGCTGCATCCTGGGCATCAATTTAGACTCTATATCCCCGGGTAAAAACCCAATATCCTTACCGACAGGGATAATTGGTCGGGTGACCAAAAGTTTATGATATTGTTTTTCTTTGATGACCTTTGTTAGCCCTGCGGCCAGGGCTAAAAGTGTTTTGCCAGTGCCGGCAATTCCAACTAAGGTAACAAGCATTAGATTTTCATCTAAAAGCATATCTAAGGCAAAATGTTGTTCGCGGTTGAGTGCCTTTATCCCCCATAAATTAGGATGAGAAACCTTAAGAGGTAAAATGGTTCTGGTTTTCAGGTTGTATCGTCCCAGTGCCGAATGAGATGAATTTAATTTATTAACCAGGGTGATATTTTGATTTGACTCAAAAATCCCCTCTTCCTCTACCGTCAGTCGCTTCTCTGCATAGAATTTATCTATGGTTTCCGTGTCTGTTTCGAAAACAATCGTGCCGGTATAAAACCTGTCCATATCAACCTTATGTCGCTCATAATCCTGTGTGGATAAACCTAAGGCATCTGCCTTTACCCGCAGGGTAATGTCCTTACTGACAACGATGACGGGATTATTTCCTGTTTTTTTAAGATGAAGGGCTAAAGCCAAAATTTGATTATCTATCTTTTGCGGGTCTAATCCTTCAGGCAGGACATCAGTAGAAATATGGCGTGATATTTCTACCCGTAACAGCCCACCATTTTCCAAACGGACTCCATCAGACAGTCGGGATTTTTGTCTTAATTCATCCAGTTTCCTGGCGACACACCGAGAGCTTCTGCCAATCTCGTCAACCCGCTTTTTCTGGTCATCTATTTCCTCTATGACACCCAGAGGTAAAATGACCTCATTGTCGGCAAAGACAAATAAGGCATTTGGGTCATGCAGTAAAACATTGGTATCCAGGATAAATGTTTTCATTGTATCTCCTCCTCTTCTACATATCATGTAAAAAGTAATATTTTCCAGTTAGAATTATACAGAATTTTTTGTTTTTTGTCAATTGAAAATCTAATACCTATCTAGTGGGTCATTCCATCTCCCCACCGTTAACTGAGCGATTACTGTTTCTCATAATTTTTACTTGAATTTTTTTGAGATTAATGATATAATTTATAATTAATATGGATAAAATTTACTTTACTAAAATGGTGGCTGGTGGAAATGATTTTGTGGTAGTCGATAATCGTGATGGGACGATTGATGTTAGCCCTGGTTGGGCAAAGAAAACATGCACGCGAAAATTGGGTATTGGTGCGGATGGGGTACTTATTGTGGAGCGGTCAAAGATAGCCAATTTCAAGATGAGGATTATTAATTCCGACGGTAGTGAAGCAGAGATGTGTGGCAATGGGGCAAGATGTGTGGCTAAATTCGCTCAAGATAAGGAAATTGCAAGTAACTCAATGAAATTTGAGACATTGGCAGGGATAATCGATGCCGAGGTAACCAACCAACGGGTCAAGGTTAAACTTACCAACCCAATTAATCTTACCCTCAACAAAAAGGTTCAGCTAAAAGATACCGAGGTAACATTGCATTGTTTAAATACCGGCGTGCCTCATGCGGTTTTAATCACTGAGAAAATAGAAAACGCATCAGTAGTTGATTGGGGAAGGGAAATCAGGTGGCATCAGGATTTTGCCCCTGCGGGGACTAATGTGAATTTTATCCAGATAGTCGCTCCCCAGACAATCAAAATCAGGACTTATGAGCGTGGGGTAGAGGATGAAACATTAGCCTGCGGCACAGGTTCATCTGCCTCTGCTTGCCTTGCCTCTATCTTAGGATTAGCCAGCCCTCCGGTAAAAATGATAACCAAGGGTAACGAGATACTCGAGATAGACTTTGACAGGGCAGGGGAAAATATCACCAACCTTTATTTGACCGGGGATGTGCAGATTGTTTATGAAGGGGTAATGACTAAATAATGTTGTGAAACTCTCGGTTCGTAGTAACCCGCTTTAGGGGCTGATAACCCGCATAAATACGGTTATTACAAACGAAAATAAATTGAGGTGACAAAATGAAAAGAATAATATTAGTAGTATTGGCAGGAATAAGCCTTTTTGCCGATTCTTTGCAGGCAGAAGAACAAAATAAAACGGTGGCTTTAGTCAATGATGTGCCTATACTTGAGGCTAAATTGCAGAAGGCATTAAAACCTTACCAGGATGAAATTGCCGGGTCTAAAACGGTCGAGTTGAAGATACTGGAAAAGGTGCTTAATCAACTCATCGAGGAAGAAATGGTTTTGCAGGAGGCAGTGGCCAAAAATGTAACCCCGGCTCCGGGTGAGAGTGAACAAATTATTGGCTTAATCAGGTCAAGATTTAAAAGCGAAGAAGGGTTTAATCTGGCGTTAAAAATGGCCGGGATAGATGAGGCAGAATTTCTAAAAAGGGTCAATGAGAAACTGATGCGGGTAAAAATAACCGATTGGGCGGTAAAAAGTAAAATCCATCTCAGCCAGGAAGGGCTGGATAATTTCTGTAAAGACTATGGGATAAAGGTTCATGCCCAACATATTCTGGTCAATACTGAGAAAGAGGCAGTGGATATTTATCAGCAGGCACTATCAGGTGTAAATTTCAGTCAATTAGCCGCCACATATTCTCTATGTCCAAGTAAGCAGATGTGTGGTGATTTAGGCTTTTTTGGACGAGGGCAGATGGTAACGGAGTTTGAAGAGGCGGCTTTTGCCATGAATAAAGAAGGTGAATTAAGTGGTGTGGTCAAGACTAAATTCGGCTATCATCTCATCAGATTTATAGCTAAAAAAGAGCCCACGCCAGAGGAAATAAACGAAATCAAACAAGCACTTATCAACGAGTTATACGGTCGGACTTACCTTGTTATTGGTGAAGAATTAGATTTTGAAATAAAACGAAATTTAGAAGAAAAATTCATCGGCAAACAACTACAACAGACTTACCTTAACTGGCTTTTAGAATTGAAAAATAAGGCAAAAATTAAGATAGTTCCTTAGCTTAGCAGAGTTCGGAATTCGGGTCGCAAATGCTCAATCATTAGGTGAAATTTGACCTGAGTAATTGAGGATAAAGACATTGATAAAAACATTGGAAATCTACAGTAGAGGAGGAATTACCTCTCGTGAAAAAATTTCCCTTGACAAAAATTCATTCTTCAGATATACTAAATTATAAGGATAAAAATCTATGTATAATAAAAAACGTCGTGAAAAACTTGCTGATTTATTTTTTGACCTGGTGAAATTTATTCTTACCATTGGTGTTGTTAGTAGCATTTTCACCGGCAATTTCAAATTTTCCTATTTAATAGGTGGAATATCAGGCGCTTTTGTATTAGCGGCCAGTGCCTACTTTTTAACCCCTAAAGACAAGGAGGACTAATCTCATGGAAGTAGCTGCTATTGTACTTTGGAGTTTTGCTATTTTTGGTGGTGTTTTTCTTTTAGTATTTCATATCCAGGATAAACACCAGGCTCGCAAATCTAAATCCATTTCTTCTAAATAGGATTTATTTTTACCACTAATGGGTCATTCTATTTGATATTGGGGGTATCTATGATAGAATCCAGGAGTCAGAATAAACCTCACTC
>JASEHU010000233.1 GCA_030018635.1 bacterium | reverse complement strand
TTTCCAATTTCAAATTTCAAGTCGTGAATGACTACAAAAATTGCAAAAGTTCAGTATTAATTTCAGATATCAGGTATCAGGTAAAATTAATAAAAGAGCGAGCAAAACTCCTTTTCTCACTTTTTACCTGATACCTGAATGCTTCTAATTTTTAATATCGGCAATTTCAAGAAGAAAATTAAGTGTTTTTTGCATCCTCAAATCCTCTTTTAAACCTGCCTTATGTTCATTATTCTCAAGGTATCCCTTTATTTTCGCGGGTTCTGTCCTGAAATTAGTCTTTACCCATGTTTCATACTCCTCATCTTCTACCTTGATACCTTCATTATCAGCAATTGCCTCTAATATTAACAGTTTTTTTAGCCTGTCAACCGCTTGAGGTCTAAATTCATCTCGGACAACATCAATACTTACTTTCTTTTCTTTAAGATAATTCTCAAGTGTAAGCCCATATGATTGTAAATTGTTAAGTAAAGTAAGTAACATATAGTCAATCTCTTTTTCTATCAATATCTTAGGGAGGGAAAAGGAATGTTGAGCGGCTAAAATCGTCATGATTTCATCCTTTAATTTTTGTGTAGCCTCAAATTCTGCGGTATTGATAAAGTCTTTTTTAAATGCCTCTTTTACTTCTTTAATACTATCAAATTCTCCTAAATCCTTAGCAAATTCATCATCCAGAGGTTGTAATTTCCTTTCTTTGACCTCATTAATCTTTACCTTAAATGTTATCTTTTGTCCAGCCATATTTGAGTCGGAATAATCCTTGGGTAATTTAATTTTAAATTCTTTTTCAGCCCCTTTTTTCATGCCTAATAATTGTCGTTCGAATTCCGGTGGAAAGACATTTCTACCCATTTCCAATAAAAAGTCTTTTTGTCTTCCATCAGGTAAGGGTTTTTTATCTTCAAAGGTTTCAAAATCAAAAATAATCAGACTATCTTTTCCTACAGGCTTTTCTACTATGACTATTTCTGCATGCTTTTCCTGAAGACGGCGGAGTCCATTTTCTATATCCTTATCTGTAATTTTGGGTACTTGTTTCTTCAGCGGAATTTCTTTATAATTATTCAGTTCAATCTTTGGTTTTATCTCTACTTTAGCTGTGAAAGATAAAGGTTCATCTTTATTGACATACTTTATGTTTTCTATTACGGGTCGTGAAAGGACAGGGATATTTCTTTCCCCTATTGTTTTTTGATAAGAACTATTGATAAGATTCTCTATTGCCTCTTTTTCTACATCTGGACCATATCGTGCCTCTAAAATCTGTCGCGGGACTTTACCAGCTCGAAAACCTGGTACCTTAGCCGTCTGCATTAATTTATGGTATTCCTTATTAAATTGTTGATGTATTTCCTCCGCAGAAACAGTAATCTTTAGTGTTACTTCACATCCTTCTTTATTTTCCATTAACTCATGTTCCATTTATACCTCTCACATTTTTTGAGCATTGATTTTATTAGTGTTACCTGATCAGTTATTTTATTATAACATTTTTCGTTAAATTTGTAAAGAATATTTTTTTGTAATTCAACAATTCTCATTATGGCAGAAATTGTGTTCAATGTTGAGACATGGGTGGAAAAATGGAGATTAAATTTTCGATTTTGGATTTTTTCAATCGAAAATCGAAAATCCAAAATCGAAAATTTTCCAATTCTCCCTATTCTCCACTTCTCATTGCGGACACATTTTCATAATGAGAATTGCTGTTTGTAATCCCTATTATCCAACTAATCTCCCAATGATATCTAACAAACCTTTTTGGTCAAAGGCAGATTTGAGGATATACGCCGAAGCACCTACCTCAACCCCTCTTTTTTTATCCTCTTCCTTTTCCTCGGCAGTAACCATAATTACAGGTATATCCTTATATTTATCATCATTCTTTATACATGAGGTTAATTCAAATCCATTCATATTGGGCATGGCAATATCCGTAACAACCAGATTGAATCTTTTTTGTTTGAGTTTTTCCAGAGCATGGCTTCCATCAATAGCTAAATCTACCTCATAACCGACTGACTCTAATATATTTTTTTCAAGTTCTCGGGTAGTCAATGAATCATCTACTACCAGAATAGCGTATCTGGAAACCTCCTCTTTTTCCTCATCAATAGTTAGATTGCGTTCAAAATATGATTTTTTAGCCGATTTCATCAAATCAAATACATCCACAATAAGAACTATTTCTCCATCTCCCCAGATAGTAGCCCCGGAGATATTATCGGGTTTTTTCACATACTCACCAAGGCTTTTAATGACTATTTCCTGTTCACTGATTATTTCATCGACGATAAAACCAATACGTTCACCGGCAAGATAAATGATAATCATAAACATTTCGCCAGGTGTAATCGGCTCTTTTAACCCAAAAATCCTGTTGAGTTTGACAAAAGGTATGGTTTTATCATCTACTTTGACTACCTCTTTATCCCCAACCAATTTTATCTCATCAGATGAGACTCTAACTATCTTTTCTATCTCTGAAGTCGGGATAGCAAATATCTGTTTGCTGGATTTGACTATCAGGGCTAAGGTAATACTTAAGGTTAGTGGCATGCGCAGGGTAAATTTTGTTCCTTTAGAAGGTTGTGTCGAAACGATAATTGAGCCTTTGAGTCGTTCTATATTTTCTTTAACCACATCCAGCCCTACCCCTCGACCGGAGATGTCGGTAACATTCTCACGGGTAGAAAAACCTGGTGTAAATATAAGATAAATAACATTTTCCCCGGAGAGTTTTTCTACTTGTTCCGGAGTAATAAGTTTTTTCTTTAAGGCAATTCGTTTTATTTTATTGGCGTCTATTCCTCGGCCATCATCCAAAATTTCAATAAGTATATTTGCCCCTTCCTGTCGTGCTTCAAAACATATCTTTCCCGCGCGTGGTTTACCCAAGAGAGCCCGCTCCTCCGGAGTCTCAATCCCATGGTCAACACAATTTCTGACTAAATGCATCAACGGGTCTTTGATTTCCTCTAATATTTTTTTATCAAGTCCTGTCTTTTCACCTTTAATCTCCAGATTTATTTCTTTGTCATATTCCTTAGCCATATCCCGAATTACCCTTGGGAAAAGGTCAAATATAGTAGCTACAGGCAGCATCCTCATTTTAATAACAATATCCTCTAATTCATTGGTAAAGGAACTCAACTCATTAAGTCCTTCATCATACCTGGTCAATAGCCAGGTAAGGCCATCCTTTACCTTTTGTTGGTATAAAGATAATTTTTCAACATCGGATTTGAATCCATTGGCGCGGTCTTTTAATTGCTCAAGATAACGGGTTTGTTCCCCTGTCAATTCGGATATATCCTTCAATTGAGCAAATAAGCTGTTTAATCGTCCCCGGTTAATAATCATTTCTCCACTTAAATTCAGAAGTTTGTCTAACTTACCTATTTCAACTCTAATTGTTTCTTCAAATCCTATTTTTTCATATCGGACTTCTTGAGGTGCTCCTTCGATTAACCGAATTTTTTTCTCTACCTTTCTTTTTTCACGAACCAACTCTCCCGTACACGCCTTTTTTAAATCTTCACAAAGTAAATCAACATCTATATTTACCTCTTTTTTAGAGATTTCGGCATCTGTCAAGATTTTAATAGAGTCAATACATTCAAACAATAAATCATTTATTTGGGGAGTTAAATTAAGTTGTTTTTCCTTAACCCTGCCAAGCAAGTCTTCCATCTGGTGAGCAATGCGGTTAATGTGGCTTAAACCAACCATTTTGGCTGAGCCTTTTAAAGTATGAGCCTCACGAAATACCTCATTTAACAAGGCCTCATTTTCCGGATTTTCTTCTAAATTTAATAATCCCTTATTCAGGTTATTGAGTCGCTCGTCAGTTTCTTCTTTAAATTTAGCTATAAATATAGATTTATCAAATTTACCAACCATTTTTAACTCCATTTGTAATAGGGAATCAAGCAATAAGGAATGGGGAAGACATTGATTATTTCCCATGTTCAGTGCCAAACCGAAACCGTAAATGTTAAATGAGTATGCCCCTAAATTTCCTCCTTTACGGATTCTATTTTATCAAAATTTTTATTAAAAGTCAAGACTAAATTCAAAAATCCAGCAATTCACGGTGAATACGATACCTCTAATCGAAAATCAAGGAATGGAAAAC
>JASEHU010000232.1 GCA_030018635.1 bacterium | reverse complement strand
TATCGCCTATTCGCAGTTAGGGAAAAGGTTTGAGGCAATAGATGCCTTTCAAAAGGTGCTTTCAATAGACCCAAATTATCAACCGGCCAGAAATAGTTTAGCGGCGTTGCAATAGAAAGAATAGGTTCTATAGGTCATAATAAGTCTTATAAATCCTATTCTTTTCTCCTACAGCCTTTCTTGCAAGAGTTTATTGGTAATCTGCGGGTTGGCTTTGCCTTTGGTCAATTTCATCACCTGACCAACCAAGAAACCCAATGTCTCCTTTTTACCGGTTTTGTATTCTTCAACTGCCTTTGGATTTTCAGTTATTACCTGCTCAATCACCTTTACTATCTCATCACCATCGGTGATTTGGACTAATCCTTTTTCCTGAATTATCTCAGCCGGCGATTTGCCGGTTTTAAATATTTCAGGCAATACCTCCTTGCCAATTTTACCACTTATTGTGCCGCTATCAATCAATTCTAACATTTCAGCCAGATGTGTTGGGGTAAGTTTAGATTGGCTAATGTCTAAATTTGCCTCGGCTAAATAGCCTAAGACCTCAGTCATTATCCAGTTGCTGACCATCTTTGGCTTTGGATAGAATTTGGTGGTATTCTCAAAGAAATTGGCTAAAGATTTGTTTGCCGTCAATACCTCGGCATCATAAGATGGTAACTCGTACCCTTCAATAAATCGCTGTCTTTTGGCTTGAGGTAATTCCGGAATACCGGTTTTTATCTCCTCTGTCCACTCCTGTGATACCTCTAACGGCACCAAATCAGGCTCAGGAAAATAGCGGTAGTCATGTGCCTCTTCTTTGCTTCGCATGGGGATAGTTATCTCCTTTTTCTCATCCCACAACCTTGTCTCCTGGTTAATCTGCCCGCCTTGTTGGACAACCTTAATCTGCCTTTCTATTTCATAGCTTAGTGCTCGCTCTACCGCCTTGAAGGAATTCATATTTTTTACCTCGGTTTTCGTGCCGAGTTCAACTTGTCCAACAGGTCTAATAGAGACATTGGCATCACACCGCAATGACCCCTCTTCCATATTGCAATCCGATACCTCGAGGTATTCGAGAATACTTTTTAAATCCGTGAGGTATTCATAAGCCTGGTGTGGAGTTTTTAAATCAGGCTCAGTGACTATCTCAATCAACGGCATCCCACAACGATTATAATCCACCAGGCTATCCCCTTCTTGCGTATGAATAAGTTTTCCGGCATCCTCTTCTAAATGCACCCGGGTAATGCCTATTTTAACGGCTTCCACATCTAAATACCCATCGATAGCCAGTGGCTCATCGTATTGGGATATCTGGTATGCCTTTGGTAGGTCAGGGTAGAAATAATTTTTACGGTGAAATTTACAGTTTGGGGTAATCCGACAATTTAAGGCTAAGGTTAATTTAACCGCAAGTTCTACTACCTTTTTATTTAAAACAGGTAATACGCCAGGAAACCCTAAACATACCGGGCAGGTCTGCGAATTAGGTGAAACTCCAAAATTAGTCGAGCAACCACAGAATATCTTGGAATTGGTCTTTAATTGAACATGTGTTTCTAAACCAATAACTGCCTCGTAATCCATAGTATCCTTCATTATACACGGTTCTTTGTAGAAAGTCAATATAAAAATAGTTGACAAAGTGAGGAGTAAGTTGTAAAATATACATAGTGAGGTGTTCAATGCAAAAAATTTTATGCCTTGGTTGTTTGATTTTAATGGCGGGATTGGCTTTTGGGCAAGAGTTGGATGAGAAACTACCCCTGTTAGATGAGCCAATAATCAGTCCCACAGCAGAAACTTCAACAATCGGCACCACTACCACTGTTGAAATTGACACCCCTACTTCAACCCCAGAAATTACTTCTCCTCCGTCACAAGTAGGTACTCCCAGCACAGCAGAAACAACAACTCCACCACAGCCGCCGCCACAGGAGGAAACTGTTGGAACAATTACCGTGCCATCCGCAGAAGGGACCGTGACCACTTCTTTAGATACGGAAATTACACTTTTGCCTGGAACTTCGACCGTTGGAACTGCAACTACCGAGGTTGGAACTCCTACACCAGAGATTACTCCTCCGCCCTCTCCTCCTCTACAAATAGGGACTTCCAGCACATCAGAAATAGCAACTCCACCACAGCAACCGCCACCTATGGGTACAGTTACCCAATCGTTCATAGAAGGGACTACGACTACTGACCCAGGCACGCAAACGACACCTTTACCTGGAACTTTGACCGTTGGAACTGTAACTGTCGGCACCCCTACCCTTTCAAACACAGGTTTAATCCTTATTCCAACCGGATATAGACGCAATAGTAAATCAGGGTTTAATACGGATTTTATCATTGCTTATTACACTGGTGAATTATGGCATAGTATGGCTGGTGGTGAGTTTTTTGAGCCAATCAAATTCCTGTTTTTATCAACGGATTTTAAGTATTGTTTATTAAAAGAAAAGAAGAAAACCCCTGGACTGGGAGTAGGTTATGAATGGTTTTTAGTTATTAAAGGTCAGGCGGCTACCACTGCCCAGATGGGTGGTCAATTCTCTGGCAAATCCGATAGATTTGGCTATCCATATCTTATGGTCAGTAAAAAATTTAAAAATACCGGCTACCATCTGGGTATGATGTCTGGCGACATAGGGAAATTACTTAATCCATTGTCGGAATATATGGAGGTAGATGGCAAGAAGGCAATTATCTTTGGGCTGGATACAAAATTATTCAATCGGCAAATTAACATCGAAGGAATTATGCCCACAGGAGGTAAGTCTCATCTATTAATAAACACCTCTATCGAACGGTTTTTAGGGTTTGATTTATGTTTTATGAAAATGCCTGATGGATTTTCCGTGATTGGTTATTTTGGTATCCGCATGACTATTTTACCACATATAAAGGGAGTAAAATAACGGGAAAAATTAGAAATTGGAAATTAGGGAGAGAGATGAAATTCGATATTAGAAATTGGGCTTACCTCTTGCTAATTTCCAATTTTCAATTTCTGATTACAGGAAAAACGATGAAAATAAATCGTCTCACTAAATACATTATCCGGGAAAGGGAAAAGGGTAACAAATTAATCCTCTCTATGTTGAATTTTATCTCCTGCCTCTATTATCTACTTGTTCAACTAAGATTATTCTTCTATAAAACGAAGTTCCTAAGACAGTCACAGGTGCCGGCAAAGGTCATAAGTATCGGCAATATTACCTTGGGTGGAACAGGCAAGACCCCGGCCATAATTGAAATAGCCAATTTGTTTCGCGATAAAAAGCTGGTTGTTTTAAGTCGAGGCTATAAAAGTCGCAACGAAAACAAGATGGCTGTTGTCTCAGATGGCAAACAAATATTACTGACTGTTCATGAGTCGGGAGATGAGCCGTATCTTCTATCAAAACGATTACCCACGGTGCCAATCATCATTGGCCAGGACAGGGTCAAATCAGCAAAATACGCCATAGATAATTTTGGGGCAGAAATACTTATCCTTGACGATGGATTTCAATACTTACCACTTAAACGGGATTTGGACATAGTTTTAATAGACGGCAGAAACCCTTATGGCAATAACAATCTTTTCCCGGCAGGAATACTTAGGGAGCCAATTAAGAATTTAAAACGGGCAGATATCTTTATTATGACCAAAATAGACCAATCATTGAACAGAACCGCCATCATTGCGGATTTAAAAAGGGTTAATCCTGATGCCTTAATCTTAGAAAGCAGACATACGCCCATAAAATTTATCAGTTTTGATTCAAAAGAGGAATACCCTTTGGAATTCATCAAGGATATTGATATTTTAGCCTTATCGAGTATAGGCGACCCTGAGTCTTTTGAGGTTATTTTAAAAAAACTTACCTCAAGACATTTTCTACACCTAACATACCCTGACCATTATAATTATACCAAAAAGGATGTGAATAAATCAATAGATTGCTTACAGGGAATAAGTTTTATCGTCACTACGGAAAAGGATATGGTCAGGCTCAGAGAGGTAGTTCCACCTGACTTGCCTATCCTTTATTTAATGATAAGATTTGAGATTAGCACCCCAAATTGGCAGGATAGTATCAGGCAAAAATTCCTTAATTTTTAGTAGTAGTGGGTCATTCCATTTGATATTGGGGGTATCTATGATAGAATCCAGTAGTCAG
>JASEHU010000231.1 GCA_030018635.1 bacterium | reverse complement strand
GATTCTGTATAAAAATTTGTTTATACCCATAAAATAAAATGTCACAGAGTACTAGCCTTAAAGAAGCGCAGAAATAAAGAGGTAAAGGAGATAATGCTAAGCAAAGAATCTCTAATCTATTGTCGTCTAAAGGATAATTTAGAATACAGGGAAGTAGCCGGCAAAGAAGGATTACGTTTTATTGTTTGTCGTAATCCGGAAATAGCCAGACAACAGAGAAAAGACCGAAATGAGAATATGCAAGATATAGAGAAGGCACTTGATGAATTAAAGACAAAGATAGATTCTTACAAACATCCATCATTAAAGAGGGTTGTCAAACTGGTTGAAGGAGTTCTGACCCGTTCCAAAGATAGGCGTCTGTATGAATACAAGCTAAATGAGAAGAAGAGGAACTTTGAGATTTTAAGAAAGGATGAGCAGATAAGATTAGAGAATGAACTGGATGGGGTTTTTATCTTGCGTACCTATGAGAAGAACTTAAGTCCGGAAGAGATAATCGATGCCTACAAGGACTTAGCTGATGTAGAGCGAGCCTTTAGAAATATGAAGACATCTTTAGATCTTCGTCCCTTCTTTCACCGTAAAGAGGAAAGGGTTAGAGCCCATGTATTTATCTGTGTTCTGGCTTTTGTATTAGAAAAAGTGGCAGAAAAGATGATAAGAGATAGAGATGTTAAGTTCACTGGAGAGAAGGTCTTTAGTCTGTTCAAACAGATGGGAGCAGCTGTCATGAAAGTAGGAGAGGAGCTTTATGCCTATACGAGCGAACCTACTTATACACAAAGAAGAATATTAAAGACTCTCAAGATACAACTACCACCACGGGTAATTATGAAGGTGAAATAGGGGAAGTAAGGGATGTAGTGACAATCTCAAAAATTAAGTGTAGCAATGGCAATGTGTTATGAATTTTGCTGTTGAATGTAAGTAATTAAAGTTTCAACCAGGTTTTTTTCCTCAACCTTCTTTATTATTTCCCCCTTTTTAAATATCAATCCTATCCCTTTACCGCCTGCGATACCGATATCTGCTTCTGATGCCTCGCCTGGTCCATTGACCACACAACCCATAATAGCAATTTTGAGTGGAGAGTGGGAAAGGGGAAAAAGGGAAAAGGGAAAAAGGGAAAGTTTCTTGTTCACCTCTTGTGCAATCTTGATTAAGTCTATTTCACATCTTCCACAGGTTGGGCAGGAAATCAATTCATAGCCGGTAGCCCGCAATTTCAATGCCTTGAGAATCTCACAACCAACCTTTACCTCCTCTACCGGGTCTGCGGTAAGAGAAACCCTGATTGTATCCCCTAATCCCTGGGCAAGTAAGGCACCAATCCCAACGGCAGATTTTATTCCCCCACTCAAGGGAAGACCCGCCTCAGTAATTCCAAGATGAAATGGGTAATCCACCTTAGTCGCCATTAATTGATACGCCTCAATGGTCATCGGCACATCGGTAGCCTTCAGGGAAATAATAATATCAAAGAATTTCAGGTCTTCCATGATTTTTATATGCTCTAAGGCTGACTCAACTAATCCGACCGCCGTCGGCTTACCAACCCTTTTTTTATCAACAGACCCGGAATTGACCCCAATTCGGATAGGGATATTTCGCTCTTTTGCCTTCTCTACTATCTGGACAACCTTATCCCTTTGCTTAATATTTCCCGGATTAATCCTTAATTTATCCACACCTTGTTTAATCGCCTCTAAGGCCAGACGATAATCAAAATGGATATCCGCGACCAAAGGGATGTTAATCTGTTTTTTAATTGCACCTAACACCTTAGCCGCTTCCATATCCGGCACCGCTACCCTGATAATTTCACAACCTGCTTTTTCAAGCCGATTAATCTGGCTTACCGTTAAAGAAACATCCCTGGTATCGGTTTTAGTCATCGATTGCACCGAAACGGGTGCATCTTTACCAATTGTCAGGTTGCCTATTTTAATAGCCCTTGACGGTCTCCGATTCATTTTTTATTCCAATCCTTATTATAATTTAAGTATATCTAATAAAAGGCTAAATGTCAATTAAATTATGAAAATTACAGTAATTCCCTTGCTTTTTCTCTTGTTTTGTGGTATTATTTTTAAGGGTTAAGGAAAAATGACAACATCATCTCGAGGCAATGCCTCTCAAATAAAATCTAAACTTAAGTATCTACCTGAAGAACCCGGGGTGTATCTGTTTAAAGATACCGATGGACGGATAATCTATATTGGTAAAGCCGTTTCATTGTCTAAACGCGTAAAATCTTATTTTCAAAATAGGCCTGCTTTACCAAAAAACCTGATGCTTATTTCTAAAATTGCTGATTTTGATTATATTGTGGCTAATTCTGAGGTAGAGGCACTGATGTTGGAAAACAATTTAATTAAGGCCCATAAACCCAGGTATAACATTAATCTTCGGGATGACAAAACCTATCCTTTAGTTAAAATTACTACCCAGGAGGACTTCCCCAGAATTTTAACAACAAGAAGGGTTATCGATGATGGGGCAAGATATTTTGGTCCTTATGCCTCTAGCGGCGACTTGCGGAAGACATTAAAACTAATCAAGGAAATCTTCCAGATCCGTAGTTGTAAGAATAAACTTACCGGTCGTAAAAAACCTACCCGCGCCTGTCTTAATTACCATATTAAAAGATGTCTTGCCCCTTGCACAGGAAATATAAGACAGGAGGAATATCAAAAGATGGTGGGGGAGGTCTGTCTCTTCTTAAGCGGTAGGGTAAAGGAATTAATAACGGAATTGGAATTAAGGATGCGACAGGAGGCACAGGCTTTAAGATTTGAAAAAGCGGCTATGATTCGTGACCAGATTCAAGCACTACAAAAGGTAATGACCAAACAACGGGTTGTTTCTTTATCCAGGGTGGACCAGGATGTCTTTGGTCTGGCCCAAACAAATCGGCTCGAGGTAATACCTCTTGAGGCAATGCCTCTCGAGGCAATGCCTCATTCTCAAGAAGGTATTACCGCAAGAGGTATTACCTCGAAAGACATTGCCTCAATTTGTGTGGTTGTTTTTTTAATCAGGGGTGGAAGGTTGATTGGCGAAGAGCATTATTTCCTGAAGAGGCATTGTCTCGAAACAGGGTTAAAAGAATCCTTAAGTGAATGGATAACTGCCTTTGTTAAACAATATTATGACCAGAAAACATCTCTTCCCCAGGAATTGATTTTACCCTGCACCATGGCTGAACAGGGATTAATCAAGCAGTGGTTAGAAAAAAAAGCTGGGGCAAGGATTAAAATATGTGTTCCCAGGCGGGGCGAAAAAAAACACCTGATTGATTTAGCCACAAAGAATGCTAATTTAAGCCTTTCTGCTCAAAAAAACCAGGAAAAGACGGAAATACTTATTTCAATGCAAAATTATCTCAAACTACCGTTAATACCAACCCGAATTGAGGCGTTTGATATATCCTGTCTCTTTGGTAAGGATGCCGTTGGCTCTTTGGTAGTTTTTGAGGAAGGGAAACCTAAAAAAGGTGATTATCGACGGTTTAAAATCAAGGGTCCTGCCTTACCCAATGATGTAGGAATGCTAAAAGAGGTTGTTACCCGAAGGTATAGCCGATTACTAACCGAAAAAAAACCATTGCCGGATTTAATCGTAGTTGATGGTGGTAAGGCTCAATTAAATACCGCATGGAATGTCCTGCATTCTTTGGGAATACAAGATATACCGTTGATAAGTATGGCCAAGCCCCAGTCGGCCGGGGAAAACGACCGGATATTCACCCTGTCTTCTTGTTTTACACCAGGGCATGATTCTCCTGTCTTACATCTTCTTCAACATATCCGTTATGAAGCCCATCGCTTTGCCATTTCCTATCATCGAAAGATTAGAAGAAGGTAGGGACAATCTTTGTAGTTGTCTGTCAGCAATTCTCATTATGGCAGAAATTGTGTAAAAAAGGGGAAATGGAGAAGGTGGAGAAATGGAGAAGAAATATCATTTTAAAATGGTAAATGTTAAATGATAAATTTAAAATGAATTTCTCCAATTCTCCCTATTCTCCACTTCTCATTGCTTACACATTTTCATAATAAAAATTTCTGCCTTATTAATTTTTTCATTGACTTTCTTTGTAAGTATGTGGTAAAATATAAAGTAGTACTCTGTGACATTTTATTTTATGGGTATAAACAAATTTTTATACAGA
>JASEHU010000230.1 GCA_030018635.1 bacterium | reverse complement strand
ATATCCACAGATTTCGCAGATTACACAGATTAAGAGAAACTAAATTTTAATATTTGTTAAATCTGTGAAAATCTGCGTAATCTGCGGATGAGTTTTTGTTCTTGAGCAGTATTTCTCTTTCTTCTTTTTCCATTTTCCCCCTATTTCCCCTTTTTCCTTATTTACACCTGAACGGTTACCTATTTCTCAGGTAGAAATTTTATAGAGGCATTGATTCTATAACCCTTCTTGCTTTCAGGGAATATGTCTTTATGTTGTTTAAATATTATGGTTCTAAGATTAGTGACCCACCTTTTAATGCTTTCAGAACTAAAGTATTCCTTTTCTTCTCCCCAGTCCCTTCTAATACAAGATTTATAAAAAGTCTCTTCTGCTGTCCAGTCTCGAGATGTCTTGTTACCAGATGTCTTGTTATCCTTTGTTATTATACCAGGTGATGTATATATTTCTTTATCTTTATAATGATCTGTAAAATAAGCTATAAATACAAACAACTTTTTCTCATTCCTATATTTTTCTTGCTCTAAATTACTAATATCTATTAAGCAATTATGATAGTTATCCTCTATCTCTATTTTTAATTCATTATTAGATTTAAGCAAATGTTCAAGCAAATCTTCTTTTTTCAATGATTTTTTAGCCTTATAAGAAATTGTTACTGCATATTTTCCACTTTTTGTTTTATTTATCCAACTTTCAAATTTTTGATTTTCTTGGTCTAATTTTTCTTTTTCTTGAGTTAACTTTTGTATTTCTGATGTGAATTTATTGATGTCTGATTGGAATTTATCTGTCTCTATTTTTTCAGCTTTAAATGATAAGATTAATTCTTCTTTTTCCTGAGTTAATTTTTGTATTTGATTATCATAAGAGTGAATTGTTGACTTGTGAGCTTCAATTTCTGCCTCTTTGGTTTTGATTTTTAAATTTAATTCTCTGTTCTCTTTTTCTATCCTTCTTTTTTCTAACCACGCTCTAAGTATTAAGATCGAAGCTGCCAATAGACAAATTCCTATTATAAGGCATATAGTAAAAACTAATATCTTTTTCCTGAACAATTCCCAATCTAATATTCTATCAGCACACCTAAGACGATTTTTGATTTCCTCATCAGATACATTCTTCCTTATATCTTGCCAGAGCCGATATAAGTTGTTCAAGGTTACTTCCTTCTCAACTACAGTTGCCCATTCTGGGATAGATGGATAGGATTTTCCATATTCTAAAGCCTCCTTGAATATTTGGCAAGAGGGATCTTCTTTAATATACACATCCATTGCTTCTTTCAAACCAGGTAATGCCCCTGTAACATTTCCATATTGAAGTTGTGCTTCTTTACCTGATAAAAACAAGAGAAAATCTTTTGCTTGCTCAAAATTGCCTCGTTCTTTGGTTGCTTTAAAAATGGATAGATTACAGCCGCCAACAAAGGTAAATTTCCCAGCAGGACCAGCCGGAGGTAACGCAACTCCAATCTTCTCTTTCCATGCTTCCTCTCCAAATCTATCTTTTAATCTCTTTACCAACCACCCTCCGCTTATAATTATTCCAGTTTTACCTGCCATGAATTGCTCCTCAAGTTCGCCAAGAGTAATTTGGGGTAGATTTGACTCTTTCGTCAATTCTTTTAAGAAGATTGCAGATTCTAATGCCTCTTTGCTATCAAGAGTAGCTTCTTTTACTGGGAATATGCCTAATTTTTTCGTAACTTTAGTAATCTCACCACCTGCACCCCAGAGCCAAATAGCAAATTGATGAAGTACATCCCCCTCACGAGATCCTACGGGAAATCCAATAGGAGTTCTTATTCCTGAAAGCTCTCCATTATCTATGGCTTTTTGAGTCTTCTGGCAAACTCTTTTTAATGCCTTCCAATCTTTTAATTCTACTTCAGGGTTCTCAATAATATCCTTCCAGTAATATAAGATTCGGACATCCACATTAAGAGGAAGGGCATATATCTTTTTAGAACCAAGTATCCTGCAGCTTTTAATTGAGGATTCAAAATACAGATGTTCGTCCACATATTTAGTAATCTCAACCAATGCACCTTTATTGGCAAAATAGGCATTCCATGTACTTCCTAATTGAATAATATCTGGGGGGAATTTTTTCTTATACGCGGTAATAGCATCTTCAATCTCTCCAAATGCCTCTGACCATTTAAGTACTCTAATGTTGATTTCGCCCTTTTTCTCTTGCTTATACCTCTTGATCAACTTCAATATCTCAGTCTGACCAAGAACAGCCTTAGCAAAATCACGATCGCTTTTAAGTTCTGAGAGGGTATTTTTAACATTTAGGTTTTGGGCAAGAAATTCTTCGAGCTCTTTATCTGAAGGTTTATGCGAAATTGGTGATTCATTAGGCATAATCCACACTACAAGTGGTCTTTCCTTTGCATAAGAGGTAAAGGCAGACATAGATATTGCTATTAAAATCAAAACCAAACATACAGGCAGTCTCAATCTCATTAAGCTTCTCCTTCAAAACAATCCGACCTGTGCAACCAATCTTTTTATTGGAAACAGCTAATGGTTTTTGCAAAAGTTTGTTCCTCTTTTCAAACGGAGTGCCAGATTTATCTGGGGTAGTGTGAAAGCAAATAGCCCTCAATAAATTGAGGACTCCGAAAAGTGGAATTTATTTATGAAAAAGCCATAAGCAGTTAGTTCTGTGTGTTAGCAAATCGGAATTCCGGGGACACAATACCTATTTCCCCGTATTAATTAGTATTGTGCCCCCGGATTTCTGATTTAGGATATTTTTTTGTAATCGGATTAAGCGGATTTTTTTATTTTTATTATCCGTTTAATCCGCTAAATCCGCTTACTCCCTTCCTTCACATGTTGCTTCAGCTATTTTTACCATTCCAAGCAAAATTCCTAAACTTTCTACAAACAAAAGATATTTTTTCATTTTTTCTTCCTATTTTAAAATATTGCTTTTATTTATTCTATAACTTAATGTAATAAAATGTCAACTGTTTTTTTCGTTTTTTAACAACATCCCACCATTTTTCTCTTCCGCTTGATTTTTCTTTAGAACATATTCTTCCGCCCACTGTATCGTCATTTCAGCAAATGTTATTGCTTCGTTCACATCATATTCTGATATTTCACCCCAAAAGCCTGGATAACGAGTCTCCACTGCATAAGGGGTTAATACTCCAACTTCCAGAAACTCGGAAGGAATTGAAATGCCTGCATGTTCAAAGGTATCGAGGAGTTCTTCGAGGTCATGGGTAAAAGGGAAATCAATCTTAAAAAACAACAAAATTGCCTTTAGAGACTTTTCAACAGCCTGCTGGGCATGAAAGCAAATCTGTTCCCATAGAACATCCTGGCTGAGTCCAAGTTTAGCAAGTGTTAAATCACTCTTGGCGTGAATCAGCCAGTCTTCTGGCGAAGCGATTATATGTTTTTTACCTTTTGGACTCATATACAACCTCCCCATTCCTAATTATCTCCCTGTATATCATGCCTGGAATGTCTGCCATTTCATCAAGTATACTCTCTGAAACTACCAGGATATCCATCGGCATTGAAATCCCCTTTAATCTGCGGCGAATTTTGACACTTTCTTTCCGTGGATTTTTCACCTCATTTGTCATTACTACCATCACATCCAAATCGCTATTTGTATGCGTATTCCCCCGAATATAGGAACCAAAGAGAATTATCTTGCGCGGTCTGCTCATCTCTATAATCTTCTCAATCGCAGTCTGAATCTTTTGTGGGGTTACAGACCAGGAAACACTCATAGCACTTTTACCTCCAAAGACTAATTAAGGGGGAGATGGATGGGCGCATCTTGAATTATGAATTAAGAGACAGGCTAATTTACAATTCAAGATACGACCCTACTACCCGCGACCCTACTACCCGCCGTATAATATCTCTCGCCAAGGCACAAAGATTATAGCCTATTTTCCTTTGAGGACTTTGCGTCTTGGCGAGATAATTTTTACCACTCAAAACTCTGAATTACCTTTACACCCTTTTCTTTTGCATATTCAACGACTGTCTCTTTTGTCCAATGTGTTACGGCAAGAAGAAATCTCTCTTTTTTGCTAAACCTTTTCAATTTGGTTACCATTTCTAATAAGTCATCTATATCGGCTCTTTGTAATTGAGATTTTGCTTCTCCGAGAATCACCACTTCTTTGCCTGTATCTTTATA
>JASEHU010000022.1 GCA_030018635.1 bacterium | reverse complement strand
ACTCCTGAATTCTGACTACTGGAGCACCCACAATATCAAATGTTATGAACCACTAATAGGTCTTATAAAACTTATTAGACCTATTCCTGATTACTGAATTACCTGCAATTTGCTTTTTAATCTGCGGAGCAAATCTGCCTCATCCCTTATCTCGGATGTATCTATCGACAGACTGCTTAAAACATCGATATATGCCCGAATAATCGAGTTTTTGGTAATTCTTTCTTTTTTATTTTCTGAAGAGCGTTTTCTCATTATTTGCCACTCTAAATTTGTCAGATGTTCTAATTGGTCATCGCGAAGCAAAATAGATAATTTCACCTCAAATGTCTTGAATTTAGGTTGTCTTATGGATTTAAACGGCGTTTCTTTCTTTTCAAATTTCGTAATCTCAAAGATAGATTCAGCCCCTTTGCCCAGAACAGCCCTTCTATTCATAACTAATCACCTCTTCTGCTAATTTATGATAATCTTGAGCCCCAAAGGAATGAGGGGCATATTTTTCGATAGAAACTCCAAAAGATGGTGCCTCAGCTAACCGGATATTCTTACGAATCCTTGTTTTATACACCTTATCTTTAAAATGTTCTTTAATTCTTTTTAAAATTTCTTCACTTAGCTTTGTTCTCGCATCATACATAGTTGGAAGTATCCCGGCGATGATAAGGTTATGATTTAATCTTTTAGTTACCACATCAATCGTCTTCAATAATTTTCTCATTCCTTCTAAGGCAAAATATTCTGTTTGAACCGGGATGATGACTTCATGAGCTGTATTAAGGGCATTCAAGGTTAAAAGTCCAAGCGAAGGGGGGCAATCGATAAGGATGTAATCATACTCCTTATCGATATCATCAAGGCTATCTTTAAATGCTGACTCTCGTCCAATAACATTGACCAATTCAATCTCTGCTCCAGAAAGTTCAATATTAGCAGGGGCTATATCCAATCCGTTAATCCCAGTAGGCATAATCACACTTTTTATCATTCTCTCCGGGTCAACTAAGACATCATATATTGACCTCTCCAAATCATATATCTTAATCCCGATATGAATAGAGGCATTTCCTTGTGGGTCAAGGTCAATAAGCAGGACTTTACGATTTAAATTAGCTAAAGCAGTAGCTAAATTCACGGCGGTTGTTGTCTTCCCACAGCCGCCTTTTTGATTGGCTATGGCTATAATTCTATTCATAGTTACCTCCATTATTTCAACGAAGTTCTAAACTTCAGCGAAGTTCTAAACTTCAGCGAAGTTCTAAACTTCTAAACTTGAATTATTATAGCATAAGGTGTGGAAAATGTAAAGAAAAATTTTTGGGGAGGGGTAATCGTTCAGTAAACAGGGGGATTGTTCGTAGTAACCCGCTACCAGGCAAGCCTGTTTATCAGGTGAATCCAACATAAAAAAACCGCATGAATGCGGTCACTACGAACTTTTATGATTTCTTAATATCTTATTTTTTCCTCCATTCACTGAGCGGTTACAAAGGCTCTCATTTTTCTCTTGACATCCAATATCCTATATGATAAACTTAATTTATGGAACTTTTAAGGGGTCGGTGAGGTTATTAATATACTGCCACAAAACGGATTAGTTCAACAAATTAATAGAGCGGACTAAAAATCTGCGCTTTTAAGCCGCTCATTTCTATTGTTATCATTCAAAAAGGACAATCAAATGGCTTCTATTAATGGAGATTGGTTTCATTCACGCAGTAGCTCTAACCTTGAAGAGCTATTAGCTGTTAGAACTTTAGTTTTTGAAAGTCAAAAACCTGAATATATAGGTTTTGGTTGGTCAGGTGGTAGAGAAGGAAACCAAAAGATGTATCAATTTGCTGTGGCAGCAAATATCCAACCATCAACAATGCAAACCAAAATACGCGCAATGATTCGCTATGGTTTTATAAAAGACGGAAATCAATGTCCTCTAATGTGGACAAGAATAGGAAGTCTTTGGAATGATCTTTACACAGTTGGGAACGATAGTGCTGCACACCAAGTTTATGAGTTAACATTAACTATCTCACTTGCTATTTTTGCATTTAACGATTCGCAAGTTCAATACAGCATTAATCCAGCTAATGGAGATATGCCATTGAACTTTTTACTAAATAATCTTGATAACAATGATTCAATATCATTGAGAGAGTTTGAAACATTAGTTGATGGTAATACATCGAGAGTTGGTAGTAATACACCGTATTGGAAGAGAGATTTGATCAATGCTGGTTTATTTAGAGAAACCTATGGAAGATTAATTTATACAGGGAAATATCCAGAGTACTCTGTGACATTTTATTTTATGGGTATAAACAAATTTTTATACAGAATCACGAAATATATCCTCACACAAAAACACAAAGCACATAAAGAGGAAAAATAAAAAGAATCTTTGTGTTCTTTGTGTGAGAAAAACCTACAAATTTAAGTGTCATGGAGTAAGAGTTTATTCAAGAAATAAAAAATTTTAAACCTGATTCATTATTGAGTGTCGAAAATTGGCAAGATATTCGTGATAACCCATTAATTGAAGTCTCCCCATTTAAAAACTCAGTTAGAACAGTTTTTGAGGCAATTGCCCAGGATGAGAATATCGATGAGCAAGTTAGAGACGAAATTTTCACAGACCCTCTTATCGATGCTATTTCTGAGCAGGAAGAAATACGAATACCTGAGGTTGATATTCTAAATAGTAACTTGAGATTTGCTCAAAGCACAAGAAGAATAAGAAATGTTACATGGTCAATGAGAATTAAAAAGAAATACAATTATAAGTGTGTTGTCCCGAGATGTGATGTTACTGGAAAATTATTTGTTGATGCCGCCCATATTAAACCCGATAATATTCCCGATGGAAATATTCCCCATAGATCCCACATTTTGAACGGACTCTGTTTGTGCAAGCATTGCCATATACTATTTGACAAGGGGTACTTTTCATTAACTGATGAACATAAAATTATTATATCGCCTAAATTTAATGATATTGTTGATCAAAACTTAAAGACTGTTATCCTGTCAAGCACCAATATTAAAATTAATAACAGGTTAGATAATAGATTCCCTTTTGTTGATTTTGTCAGGTATCATAGAGAGTATTGTTTCAGGAGTTTATAGAACATGAAAACTTTTAATTTAAAATATAAAACATATTTCGATGAATTTGAAGTTCAACCCATAGTAGCAGAACCTTCATTACAATATACTCTTTTTGAGTATGAACCAAAAGATACTCAAGTAGAACAAATTGAGATATTTAAAAGACTTGAAAAAGGCTTGTCTTTATTTAATGGTAGTTCATTTAGCAAACAAGTTCATTTTCAATATGCATATCAGATACCTGTTCAAAGATGATTTCCATATAGAGAGGGTTATTCCGTACGGTTGGTTAATTCATTTATCAATGAATTAACCATTACAGGTAATATTTTTGACCCTTTCGCAGGTAGTGGGACAACTTTATTAGCTTCAAGAACAAATGGTATAGGTTCATTCGGCATAGATGTGAATCCTATTTCAGTCATGGTAGCAAAAGTTGAAAATGAACGATACAATATAGAAGATTTGAAAATTTTTGAAAAAGAAATCGAGAACATAAAAAATCTTGTAAAATCTCTTAAAGAATATCAAACACCTTTTGAATTGGCGGATAAGGTTTTTAATCAAGAAATTTTACAATCATTACTTCAATTTAAACATCATATAAAGAAAATCGAAAATCAAAAAGTAAGAAATTTACATCTTGTCGCATGGCTATCAATTATTGAGAATGTTTCTAACATTAAAAAAGAAGGCAATGGAATAAAATATAAAAATCGAAAGCGAACTCCAATGGGGTATATCAATATTGATAAAGAAACATGGGAAAGGCAGAACTTTCCTATAGATAAGTTTGGTTTTGTAAGAAATAATCTTTTAAGAAAACTTATAGTTATTTTAACTGATTTGAAATTCAATTATGGTGAGTGCGAAAAGGAACCAAAGATTTTTAACGGTAGTTGTTTGGAATTCGACAGGTTTTTTACTGATGAAATTGAGTTAACTTTTTTCTCACCACCTTATTGTAACTGTTTTGATTATTTTGAGATTCATAAGGTTGACTTATGGCTTGGTGATTTTGTTACTGATAAAAAAGGATTTAGAAAATTGCGAAATACAGGCTTTCGTTCAAACACAAATTCTCTTAATCATAAATTAATAATTTATAAAAACGGATACCTTGAAAGACTTATAAGCCTATTTAACCCTACAAAATTATGGAACAATAAGATTCCAAATGTTGTACGGGGTTACTTTGATGACATGTATAAACTTTTGAGTAAGATTTTCCAACAAACCGTTAAAAAAGGGTTTGTTTGTATTGTTGTTGGAAATTCTGCCTACTCAGGTGTAATAATTCCAACGGATGTCTTAATTGCCGAAATCGCTAAGGAGATTGGTTTCAGCGTTAAAAGTATTTTCGTCACAAGACATTTAACAACCAGTTCACAGCAAAAACAAGAATTAGAGTATTTAAAGGATTATTTAAGAGAAAGTATCGTGGTGCTCGAAAAATGATTAAAACTCAGGACTATATTATTGTTAAAGAATCTATTCCTCATTGTATTGAGCAAAACTCAATATTGAAGATACTTACAAACAATGTAACATCGCAAACACACGGATTTCACAAGTACCCTGCTAAATTTATTCCTCAAGTTCCAAAGTGGGCAATTGACAAGTATCTATCAGAAAAAAAAGGGAAACTGATTTGGGTGTGGCTATTCTTAAACGACGGAAGAACGATAAAAAAATCCTGTAATTACTGAAGTTATGTAAAAAGTTAAAATGGGAAAAACCTTATTTTTGAGGAGATATTACCTATGAACAGTAATATAGGGTCCTTTTGTCGGAAAAATCCAGTGTTTGGGTGGGGAAAATACCTTTTTTGAACCTAAAAGCAAGGTAAAAGCCCCTTTTTTCCGTCGTCCTAAAGTAGCCACACCCAACTGATTTTAGATCCTTTTTGCGGTTCTGGCACTACATTGGTTGAGGGTATTTTGGCAGGGCATAATGTTATCGGAATTGATATTGACCCCTTATCCGTTTTGATTTCTAAAGTCAAAACTACACCTGTTGACATTCTAGAGTTAAACGAAGTTTGCAATTGGGTAATAAGAGGCATTGGTCAAAAAAAGAATGGCACATTTAAACCGGAATGTGAAACTATTGAGCACTGGTTTACAAGGGACATAATTAATAGTCTGTCATTAATTAGAACTTTAATTGATCAAATACCCGATGAATTCGGAAGAAACAAAAAAATTAGGGACATTCAAGACCTATTAATAATTTGTTTTTCAGCAATCATAAGACGGGTATCGAACGCAGATAACGAATCACAAAAGACATACATTTCTCATACAAAAATTAAAATACCTGAAGAAACAATAAATTTATTTTTAAACCAGATAGATTTATTTAAGGAAAGGGCTTTAATGTTTTCACAGAAAATTAATCGCAAATTAAAAAGTAAAATTATTTGTTCATCGAGTTCAGAAGGATTAGTAGAAAAATTAAAAGGGTGGAAATTTGACTTAGCTATTACTTCACCTCCATATATAAAAGCAATTGATTACATTTACAATCAAATGGCTGAATTATTCTGGATTGGGGACTTGTTTGAATTACAAACACAAATAAAACAAAACAAAAAGAAAAAACAATATATAGGAACAAAACATTTTCACAAAAAAGACTTTGAGAGTTATAGCCCGTTTGATATTACTATTGGAATTAAGGCTCTGGATAAAAACCTGCAAGACGTTTATGTAAAAGACAAAAAAAATGGACATAAACATTCATTTCTAACATTTAAGTACTTTAAAGAAATGGAAAGGCATTTTGCAGAAATGGCAAGTTGTCTAACTTCAAATACTCATTATATCTTTGTTGTCGGCAATAGTTCTGTAAGTAATGTTTTTTTTAACACGGCAGATTTTCTAACTGAAATAGCTGAGCGTAATGGATTTGAAATTACAAACAAGTGGGGTTATAAAATTAGAAATCGTTATATGCGGTTTGATAGAAAAGGAAGGGGTGGAATAATTAAAATTGATTGGGTTCTCGACTTTGTAAAATTATAATATTTCGACCTGTGCAACCATATTAATTCACCGCAAAGAAGCGAAGGAAAAATAAATGTAAAATGTAAAATAGGAAATGAAAATTTGGAAATTTTAGCATTTTCCATAGATTACCACTCTTTGTTTACGCATTCTCATTTTACATTTCTCATTTTACAATATCCATTTTACATTGATTGCACAGGTCGAAATCTCTTATCAGACAAGAAGACTTGAAGTGCCATGAGGAAAAGAAATATGTCTTCGATTAGTATCGGCAGGGCAATCACTCGACCACGGTTACTACCAAAACAACCGCATTCAATATCCAATCCCCGTAGAAGGGCTATACTTATGGCTAAGGTAAAGACGGTTAGCAAACCAAGAATAATAAAACTACTGCTTTTATTCTGAAGGCCTGATATCAGGAGCAACCCGGCTACAAATTCAATCCAGGGTAGCACTATGGCCAATAGATTTATGGCAAAATCTGGCAAGAGGTTATAATTACTAATTATTTTAGCAAACTCTTCTGTCTGAATAATTTTGTCCACACCTGACCAAATAAAAATTATTCCTAATAGCAAACGGAAGATAACGCTCATATATTTATTGGCAAGAAATTTCCAGATGAAGTCAAACATGAATGTACCCCTTTTCGTAATTATTTACCACAGAGGCACAGAGAAATAATTTCAGGAAATCTTATTTCTTAATATTTCTCTGCGCCTCTGTGGTAAAGTCTTCCTTGATTTGATTCTTAATCCAGGCTGACCAACCACCTGAAAAGACCTTAATATTGGTATGTCCAAGAAGGGTAAGATTTTCTGCTACCAGCAGGCTACTTTTACAATTGTCTCCCCCACAATAGACAATTATTTCCTTTTCTATGGAATTGTGAAGGGAGATTGCTTGATGACCTGATACCTGAAAGCTTACAATTTAGAAATAACCAGACGAGATAATGTTTGAGTAAGTTTGTCTATATTTTCTCCTGAAAGTGCAGAGATAGATACACTATAAGGAATTTTGTGGACTAATTTTGAAACCTGGTTCAAATTGTCTAAGACATCAATTTTATTAAATGCGGTTACCATTGGTGTAGAGGTAACATCTAATTGTTTTAATACGGTTTGCACAGCCGCCATTTGGGTTTCTAAAAATGGGCTTGAGGCATCGACTACATGCAAAAGTATATCCGCAGATTTTACCTCCTCTAATGTCGCCTTGAATGAGTCAATGAGATGATGTGGCAAATTCTGGATAAAGCCAACGGTATCTATCAAAAGTAATTCCTTCTTACATTTAAGTCTGATTTTAGAAATCTTGGTATCTAAGGTAGTAAATAATCTATCCTCAATTCTGACTTCTTGTTTGGTTAATGTCTTTAATAAGGTTGATTTACCGGCATTAGTGTATCCGACAATAGCGGCAATTGGGAATTTTTTGCGTCCCTTTCTCTGCTCTGCCCTGACCCTGGCTACCTTGCGAATATCCTTTTGCAGGTGACTAATCCTTGTTTTGATTCTGCGGCGGTCATACTCTAACTTTGTTTCCCCGGGTCCTACTGTTCCAATGCCACCACCTAATCTTGACAGGACAAGCCCCAAGCCTATTAATCTGGGTAAAAGATAGTTTAACTGGGCTAATTCTACCTGAAGTTTTGCCTCTGATGTATGTGCCCGCTTTGCAAATATGTCCAGAATCAATTCTGTGCGGTCAATAGTTCTTATACCTACTGCCTTTTCTATGTTCCTGACCTGACTGCCGGTTAAATCGTGGTCAAAGATAATTAATTGGGCATTGTTTTGCTCGGCAATTTGTTTTAGTTCTTCAATTTTGCCCTTGCCAATATAGGTAGTTACATCAGGTGCGGTTCGATTTTGCTTAACCACATCACAGACAATAGCCCCAGCACTTTTAGCCAGACAGTCTAACTCCTCTAAAGAATAATTAAATTCTGCCTCATTTACTCCAGGTGTTTTTACACCTACTAAAATTGTTTTTTCGCTAATTTAAGTTACACCTCCAAATTGTCATTAAATTAACTTGTTATCTTTTCCTGTCAGAACTTTTAATAATTTATCAGCAACGAAAAATCTATTTCTTTCTTTCCCTGAAACCTCTTTAAGGATTTCTATTTCTACAAGTCGCTCAACACCTCGTTTAACAGACATAAATGGCACTTTCCATTTTTTACTAACTGCTGAAATAGAAATTACCGGATTTAAAAATATCTCATCAATCAATCTTTGTGCAGTTTGAGGAACTTTTTTTGTAACTTCTAACCTCTTTTTATATTCGGCATTTAGTTCAATTATCTTTTTAGCGTCTGAAATAGCATCATTTGATTGCGTTATGATTCCCCGAAGAAAAAATTTAAACCATCTATTCCAGTCACTTCTTTGACTCACTTCAATCAAACACCGATAATATTCATCTCTAAACTTATCAAAAAAAGAGGATAGATAAAGAAGTGGTTGTGTTAAAAATCCTTTTTCTATAAGAAAAAAAGTAATAAGAAGTCTGCCTACGCGTCCATTTCCATCAAGGAAAGGATGTATTGTTTCAAACTGACAATGAATAAGAGCGCCTTGAATAAGAGGATGTTCTTTGGGGTCAGAATGAATGTATTTTTCTAATTGTGAAAAAGCATCTTTCATTTCTTCTACAGGTGGAGGAACATAAGTTGCGTCATTAAGGGAACAACCTGGCGGACCTATCCAGTTTTGACTTTTTCTAAGTTCACCTGGTGTAGCCTTCTCTCCCCTGACATCTTTCATAAGAATTTTATGAATTTCTCTGAATAATCTTACTGATATGGGAAGTTTCTCAAGGTTAGCAATTCCATATTCCATTGCCTGCACATAATTAAACACCTCTTTAACATCTATTGTTTTAGATTGTTTAGTCTGTTCTGCTTCATAGAGAAATAAATCACTTAAAGATGCCTGCGTTCCTTCAATATGCGAACTTGAGACAGCTTCTCTGCGTACATAAGGGGCAATGAGCAAATAAGGATTTGAAAGGAATCTGCCTGTCCCTGATAGTTCGCCTAAAAACCTGTTTGCTTCTGATAAAAGATAGATAATCTCATCATCATATTCTATACAAGGCGGCAGAGGATTGGGAATAAATGCCCAGTATCCACTAACCGTTTTCAGACATTTTCCTGATTTTGAATCCTTGAAATCTTCTGGTCGCATTAAAAAACTCCTTCCTGTCCATCAGCAGGATGATAGCAATTAATCCGTTAATAATAAATATCATTATTAACGTTTTCTAATGGATGCGTTAATAATATATTCCTTTGCTAACATTTACAATCTTTAATATCAAATAGCAAGAAATAAAATATCTTGGCTTAGTGCATCAATCTGCTCCTTTAGTTTCTGCTTGATATTTGCGAGGTTTGGCAAGATTTGGTATTGTGTTTCTGAATATCCCCCCTGAATATTTCTCTGAACCAGCCTTATGTGAATAGCTGTCCTTTTTCAATTGCAGTTATGACTGTTAGCATTTCTTTGGAGATTTCACGAAATTCCATCTCCCGGGCAATTGCTACAGCATTAAAAGAGACGCTAAATTCGGATTGACTCCACTGTGACAAACTGGATATCAATACTTTCCCAGAAACAATGGTTAAAAGCCCATCATGTTTTTCTTTTTTCTCTTTTAAGATTTTTCGAGCCGCCTTATTTGCTCCACTAGGTCCCAATGAACGATCCTGTGCCAGTAGCGGAATTGAGTCAAATGGCTCGTCACTATTTGGGAAGAGAGTGTCTTGAAATTGTTTCAATATCTTAAGGTCTTCGCCCTCAATTAGGATACAGCGACGAGCATGCCACAACCTCGATAGGTGAATGTTATGAACGCTCCCCACATTTTCTATAAGTTTTTGAACAGCAGGTAGTGAGTTGGCCATAGTCGATTTAGATCTTCTCTTATCAACAACCAAGATTTGCTCCGGCTCCACTTCAGCCATTATCTCAACAGAATGCGTCGTTAGTATTATCTGAGGATAACGGTTCTTAAGAAATCGGATTAATCGTCTTTGTAGGTCTGCATGCATATATACATCAGGTTCATCAAGAATTACTGTGGAAACTTTTTGGGATCGCGTTAAAAACCACATCGTTTGAAGCCACATTTGTAGACCATGGCCCATTGCTGCAACCTCCGCTACGAAATCTTCATTTCGGACTTGCAGAGATAGACTCTCGGTAGGCAATCCTCCCTGTCCAATAAGTTCTAAGACTCTGATACCATGCCATGTATTTTCGACGATTTTCTGAAACTCTGGAAACAAATCAAATAAAACATTTAATTGGTTGCGAAAGTGGAGGGGGGCTAGTGATGAGGACATAGCACTTTTTACATAATCTTTCGATAGAATTGTTTCCTGCCGTTGAACAGGGGCTACCTGTGGCAGGATGCTTACAGTAGGGAGAATGACTTGATCAGCCTGCTGTTTGGACTTAATGATATTGTCTTCTTGGTCTCTAATCACCGCGTAAATCTTATCTTCCCCAGCTAAATATATTGAGATAGAGCTTTTATCACTAAAAGAGGCAGTGATTTCTGCAGGTGGATCTCCGTAACGGTGGAATATACTGTCAAAATTGATTTCCATATTTTTCAATGAGGGAGATACTCCAGAATGTCTTCCTGGAATATCTAACCATGACGGAACAGGACGATAACTAAGATGCCTATAGCGACCGACCACGACAGCCAAGAGTCGTAGGGCTTCGACAATAGTTGACTTGCCCGCATTGTTCTGCCCAACTATTACGGTTAAGTCATTGAGAGGCAGCTCGTGTTTGTCGAACCCCTTGAAATTTTCTAGTCTTAAAGCGGATAGCATCTCTTCACCCCCAAAGATGATTTTAGCACCCTAACGATAAAAATTACCTGTAACGAAGAGAATTACTACAAAACTTTGTAAGGGTAATTCCAAATTCCGGAGACACAATACTAAATTTACCCCTTTCTTTGTAATTATTAAAAGATAATCAACAAACCCTTCCCCTGCATCTTCAAACTCATCACCTAAATCCTTGAGCTTCATTCTACTACAATAATGTTATCCCTACGGGACATTTAATAATTTATACTGAATTAACCTCAACAATGTTTCCACATCTGCGGCATCAGTAAAACGCATTTTTCCATCTTCAGTAACCATTTTCAACCGGTTACATTATTCTCTTTAGGTAAATAGGCTGAAGGTAAATAGGCTAAAGGTAGGAAGCAAACAGTAGGAGATTTTTCCTCCCTTCAGCCTTCCTCTTGTAACCATTACTCACAGTTTGACCTCAATTATAATACTATTTTTCTTTATTTAGAAGGTAGTTTTACGATGTCATTTATCTCAACAAACCTTAAAGTCATTGGTGTGATTATTATGGCTTTGGAGATTTCAGGGGCAACTTCTAAGATTTTAATCTTTCCTATTGATTTGGGTTCTTCCCCCCTTTTCCATACCTCAAGGATTTGGTCAGGCTTTAAACCATGCGTCTTGCCAAGGTTGATAATTACCTCATTGTTCGTAAGTTTCATTATGACCCCTTGAATAGGAACCGCAGATATTACCTTTTCGGCTAAAAATGACGCGGCTTTAATCAGTTTATCCTTACCCTTAATCGGAAGATGGGCAGTTAATACCTTTTTAACAGTATTAAGGTCAATCAATTCGGCAATGATTTCAACCATCTCCTCGTTCTCATTTACCTTTAACATAAGTGCCAATTTAGCCCCTAAATTTTGTCCCACCGCAACAACATCCTTCTCATCATTTAAGATAAGCACTTCATTTATGACGGTTACCTGTGGAAACTGTTTTAATAGGGAAATCAACATTCTCACGATAACATCTTCTATTCCATAATGGAGATAATCACCTGCCGTGCCACAAACAATTAAGGTTATTTCCGATGCAGGGATTTGGGTTATTTTTTCTTTGCGAGTCAAAGAAACCTCATTTTCAAAATAGAGTTTTTCAAGTCTATCTCTTGCCTCAAGGTTATTTGGGTCTAATTCCACTACCTTCATCAATTCCCAGATGGCTAATTGTTTTCTTCCAAGAAGTTCATAGAGTTTAGCCAGGGATAATCTTGTCTTTGGATTTTGCGGGTCGAGTTCAAGAGACCGTTTGAACTCATAAGCAGCTAATGAGAGAAGTCCTTCCTTTAAATGATTTTGCGCATTGATTGAATATTTTTCACTACCTTGTTTTCGCCAGATTGATGAGACCTTTGCTGGGGCAAGTTCCAAAACAATCCTTTCCTGCTTAAATGATGCCGGTTCATCTTCCGGGTCCAAAGATAATACCGTCCCAAATTCATTTAAAGCCTCTTCGAATCTGCCTGACTTTTCATAAATAATACCTAATGTATAATGAGCCAATGGATTCGTCGGGATGATATTGACTAATTTTTCCGCAATCGGTAAGGCATCTTTATGTCGGCCAATGGTTAAATATAATAAGCCCAATTGACTTAAAGAGGTAGCATTTTTGGGGTTTAAATTAATTGCCTTTTTATATTCCGAAATTGCCTTATCAAACAATTCCTCTTTAAAATATAACTCCCCTAATTTAATATAAGAGATCTCATCCTTGGGTTTAATCTTTTTCGCCTGCTCAAAATAGTCAATAGCCTTTTTGTTATCTTTCAAATCCTTGAAATAAATCGAGCCTAAATTAATGTAGGCTTGAAAATGGGTCGGGTCAATCTTCAGGGTTTTGATGTATTCATTGATGCTGTCTTTGAGCTCTTCTTTTTTGTAGAAGGTATTAGCTAAATTAAAATGTGCCTCCGGATGAACAGGGTCTAACTCAATTGCCTTTTTAAGGGCTGTTTGAGCCTTATTCAACAAATTTTGTTTTTCATAACATACCCCCAGATTGATATATGCCTCCACATAGTTTTTATCTAATGCAATAGCCTTTTGATATGAACTAACGGCCTCTTTAAATAATTCTTTTGATTGATATGCCCGACCAAGATTAAGGTATGCCTCTTTGTAGTAAGGATTAAGGACTAATGCTTGTTTATATTCAAGGATGGCTTCTGAATACTGGTGGTTGGCTAAATACTGATTTCCATTAAAAAAATAACCCTCTGCATCCAGCGAGACTTGCTTCGTTGAGGCTTGCCTCGGTGAGGCTTGCCTCGCTGCTGAAAAAATTTGTTCTGGACTCAAAATTGAGACAATAAGAAATATTATTAGTTTTGAGTAGAAAATCCGGGTAATCGAATTACTCCTTTTCGACTTTTGAAGTTTGCATCGTTGAGGCTGTTGGGGACTCATCCTTAACCAAACCAGCCTCTATAGCGATGATTTTTTTGCTAAGATTAGAGATTTCCGTCTGGAATTTATTAATCCGTTCACTCACACGGTCATCAATTTGTTCTTGCCATTTTTTGGCTTTAAACTCTAACCAATTCATTAAATCCTCTTCACGACCTTTTTCTTTATCCTCTAATCTACGCAAAATATCAAACAGCAAATTCTGCCTTTCTTCTTCTTTACTTGTCAAGACAGATAATTTACTGGTTATATCTTCCCTTAAGGTCTCTTTTTCCTTAGTTAAATTCATAATAGTTTGTGTATCCTTATCTCTCAGGAATCTGTATTCATTAGATTCACGATGATGTCGTTTGGCCTCTATATAAAACAGGACAAGAAACATGACTATCGCTATACAACCTATTGATGAGAATATAATTTGTAAGATCTGAATCATAAATTTTCCCCTTTCATTTTGTACAACTTTTACAAGTGGCTGAACTACAGGTATTACAACTTGAACCTGACGAAGAACCGCTTATTCCAAATAATGAGATTAATCGTTTTACCTCCGCAGACTCACATTTACAACATTTAATTATCTCATTGTGGACTCTCACTAAAACATCGAATTTAGTTTTACAATTCATACATTCATATTCGTATATAGGCATACCTTTAAAATCTTTCGACCTGTGCAATCAAAAAAATCAAACTGCCAACTTCAACTCCAAGTT
>JASEHU010000229.1 GCA_030018635.1 bacterium | reverse complement strand
ATCCTCTTGCTCTACTCCCAGTCGAACCTGTCCCACAGAATCTTGTTTTTGGCAATTACACACCTTAGCTAATTCTTTAGCGGTTTTAGTTTTGCCTACCCCGTTGGGTCCAGAAAATAAATAAGATGACCCCCACCGATTCTGTTTAATAGTTTTTTTTAATATATTTATGGCCGATTCCTGCCCTAAAACGTCTTTCCACAAAATAGTCTCCATGTAGTAATTTTGGATTTTGGATTGAGGAATCTTATGTCCTTAATCCTCAATCTTCAATCCAAAATCCAAAATCCAAAATCCAAAATTATTTTTACCCATTAAATCGTTCATGCCAATTGAACTCCTTGTTTCAATGCCATTAGGTCATATAAATCCTCCTGCTCACCCTTTTTTAAACTTCTGTAAAAACACCGGTAAATCACTTGCCTCGCGCACACCAACGGTTACCTTCCAATCACCGCCCAGTTCGTCTTCCAATTCGCCTGATATCTGGGCAACATAGCCTGGAATAACCAGATTGCGATGATTAACTTTTTCGGCGATACCACATTTTTTGATAAACGGGGCAATAGCATCAGCTACAAATTTACCCGCAGACCAGGCTGTCAGAACAGATAGCCCTTCTGTATTCATTACGCAAAGCCAGGTTGGTGTTTTACTTGCCTCTATCTCACCTGAAACAATAAAGTATGTCAGGGAAAAATTAGTTGTAATCAGCACGGGTGAATTCTGATCAGGAGAATTAATCTCGTAAATTTTCTCTTCCATCATCATTGGTCTTTGTGGGTCAGTGTAGATATTCATTCGTAAGGTAAGCAGTGGGTAAAGTCTGGCCGGATCCAGATCAGACAAGACTATTATCCCAGCATATTTTGCCACGAGCATACTGGCAATCATAGCCTCTTCCATGGTATCTTCAGTCATTTCACAAGGGAAGGTAATGGTAGGAAATCCTAACGGTCTAAAGGTTTTTTTCAATGCCAGCCGTCTCATTATAATGTGGTCTTCCAGGCATTTCTTCATAGTTCTGGCACCTGAATCAATGACCAGGTCTTTAACCCCCGCACCGGTTAATTTAGCGGTTAGGGCGGCTAATTCATCTAATCCATTTGCCGCTACGGCTAAAGGACAACCATTTTCTTTGGCAAGTTGTGCCATTTGCTCCGCATTAGCCATAGTAGCCGCATAAAGTAAAGGCTTCTGCTCTTTGCAAACGGCAACAGCCCCTTTAAGCACCTCTACCGAATCACTCATCAGCACTAACCAGCCTCGAGTTTGACCTTTCACCTTATTAATTAGCGACTCAAACTTAGCCAAATCTCCACTAATACTTTTAATGGCTATAAGTTCAGCCTTCATTATTACCCCAACACGCTCGAATCTGGTTGAATTAAATTGAGCAATTTTTTTGTTCACCTCATCCTCACCCATTTCATCGGTCATGAGAAGTGCAAACCCCGGTTGATGTTCAAACCGCCTATCATGGCGAAACAACACGGTTTCCTCACCTATTTTCAATGCCCCATCTCCTGCACCAATAGTTACACCTCGAATTGGTGGAGCCGCAGATTCACTTAATTCTGCCTTTATTTCCTCAGATACATGCGGACATTGACCAATTTCCACCTTGCCGGCGGCTACTTGCATAGCAAAAGCCAAACAGGTTGGGAAATTACACTCCTTGCAATTTGTCTTTGGCAATTTCTTAAAAATTTCTAATCCTGATAGTGCCATTTTTTCAACTCCTTTTTTATTTAGAATATGGAATTTAAATTAAATTTTGACAGGATTAACAGGATTTACGGGATATTTTTATCTTATTAAATAATCCTGTGAAATCCTGTAATCCTGTCAAATATCTTTTTACATCATTGGTGGCATGGTTAATGCCGGATGTCCTGCCTTTTCTATAAAGGTTAATGTTTCTTCCTCAGTTGTAGCCACCGTTTCATCGGCAATCATATCCGCAAAATTCGAAACTCCTTGTTCCTGACCTCTTCGGTTGAGCACCTCTCTTAATTGTTCCTTTAAGGTTTTAGGCATCCAGGTGAGTCGCAGGATACCGCCATCGGCCGAGATGAATTTTTTACTAGCGATGTATAATTTAGAATGTCCTATAAACCCTGGTGATTGCAAACCACCACCAACAGAGCCGGCCAGGGTAGAGAATTTCATCCCGCAGGGCGTCATCATAGCTGAATCGCGGTCAACGATCATAATCCCATTGGTCATTGGCAGGATACAGGAGATACATTCAAAACAACCACAGGAGGTCATCGGGTCCTCCATCATAGAATAGGCATTGAATCGCTCTAATTTGCCATGTGAGGCTTTGACAATAAACTCATTTATTCCCTGCCATTGCCCTTTTTTCTCATCAATAGTAGTTCCTTTTTTAACGGGCAGATTAACTCCGTAAGGGTCTATTTCGTAGGCGGCTTTGCCGTCAAGCCAATTATAAGCACCACATAACCCGGTGCGTTCCGGGGTGATAATGCAAACATGGTCAGGGGCAAAGGATTGACATAAACCACAAGAGTAATAGGTATCTACCTTTTCATCGCTCAAACCGGCAATTCGCTCATCCCGCTCCTTGTAAGACACCTTAGCTATCTCTAAAAGCTCCTTTACCTTTTGTTCATCAGTGTATATTTTAACCTGTACCCTATCAAGGATACTTGAGTATGTTTCCTGGTATTTGGCATGAATAATTTTACCAATATGGTTTAAGCGAAAGCCTTTTTCATAGGCCTGGACACTTATTCTGATCCAGTTGATATTTCGCTGACCGGCATGCCAGATACCTTGAGCACCATTAACAAACTTATGAATCTGCCGTTCTAAAATAGGCTCAAAATCCTTCTGGAATCTTGCCCCGCTTACTTCAACCACAATGCCCATAGGTAAGGTATCACCAGGCTTAATATCATTCAGGTCAGGACCAATTACTTCTACCTGGCCATCGGTTATTTCCTCAGTTGGTTTTATCGTTGTGAATTCAAAGGAAAGTTTTCCTGTTCGAGAACCACACATCTCTGTATAGACATCTTCCTTTCTGATTCGTTCACCCTCAAATGCAGGCCCATAAGAGATAGGTATATCTATTTTAGCCTGAACTACCTTTAAGCCTCTGACTTCTATTCCCTTCGCAACTATCTCTGCAAAAGATACATTGGGGACAACATGTTCATAAAGGCATATCCCTCTCGGATATATCGTTGGGATATCGGCGGTAGTGATAGTCGGAAAGCCATAATTTATCGCCCCAGCCGCCGTAGCATACTGCTCATCAGAAACCAACTCACTCATAGCTAAAACAAAGGCAAAGACACGATGGCGATTATACATAAGGATTCTTTTATAATCACCGGGGTTAACACCACCAAAGGACATTGCCGCCCTTGTCGCAAAACCTAAGGCAAAAACCGCCCCTGAAATATCAGGGCTGAACGGAACAAGCCTTGTTTCCCACCCCATCTGGACATTCTTCTCCTTTAATTGCTCAGCCATGCGTATTCCTTTATTACATTCATGAAACATGAACACATAAAGGCATTTTTCTTGCAGTTCACGGGCAATCCTTACGGTTTCTTCAGCATCAGGTGAACCACCAATACATGCCGCAAATCCGGGTGCTGTCCCATCAACAAACTCAATCCCTCGCTCCCGCATAATTTTATCATCTGCGGCTCCAAGCCACAAATGCTCCTCATCTGGAGTCGAGGCAACAAGATAAGGCGGTTGTTCTAAGTATTTCAACGCCTCGATGATTTCCTCAGCAAAAAGGGTAGCCATACCTGCATCCAGTGTCCAGCCAAGATAAGGTAACCAGACCTTATCCGTTGGATGCGGTGGCAGGAGTTTTTTTGACCGCTCGATGACAGGCTCCATATCACCCAGTGTCTTTACGGCCATACCGGTCATTCCATAAATGATAGGCAGGTAATAGCCTGTATTAGGGAATTCCACCGACCTCCCCTTTCCAAATTTTTCAATAGCCTCATTCAATTCCTTTTGCGCACGTCCAACTAATGAATGTGCCCCTCGAATAGCTGCAGATGCAATAATCTTTGACATACAATTTCCTCCTTTTTTCTTTTCTATCTCGTGTAATCTGTTGATAGCAAACTTTGTCGACCTGTGCAATCAAGTACTTTATAAACCGCTAAAGCGGTTATTTTCTTCCAT
>JASEHU010000228.1 GCA_030018635.1 bacterium | reverse complement strand
GTCTTTAGTCTTTGGTCTTTAGTCTTTGGTCTTTAGTCTTTGGTCTTTAGTCTTTGGTCTTTAGTCTTTGGTCTTTAGTCTTTAGTCTTTAGTCTTTTCACCGATTACCAAAGGCGGTTATTCTCTATGAAAAGGTTTATCTGGAAAATTGGTTTATTAACCTTGTTCGGCATTGCCTTTGGACATCTTGAAGGGGTAGTTGTTGTCTATATTCGAAATATATTAAAACCTATTCCCGTAGAGGAATGGGGAAGTCTAACGATATCAGGAATAATGCGGGAGAACAACCTATTATTCATTGAACAGACACGCGAAGCGGCAACTATTGTTATCCTTTTAACTGTGGCTTTATTAGTTGGCAAAAGGAAATTAGAAAGTCTTTGTATATTCCTCTGGACATTTGCCATCTGGGATATAGTTTATTACATTTCTTTATATGTTTTACTTGGCTGGCCAGATTCATTATTTACACAAGATTGTTATTTTCTCATTCCTTTCCCCTGGACAGGCCCGGTAATTTTACCTGTGGCAGTATCTGGATTGATATTAGTAATTACAGGCTATGTGCTATTTAAAATAGATGGTGGGAGTAAAAATAATGAATAAGAGAAAAGAAGCAATTCCTGAATATAAAAATAAAGACGCAATTCAGGAAGCAATAGATTATGGGCTTGATGTTACTCTGTTATATGAAAGGGTTACTTTAACTCCAACGGAAAGGATAGAAAGACATCAACAATCGCTTGAGTTTGCTGAAGAACTCAAAAGGGCAGGAGAAAGGAAATATGGTAAAAGTTAGAAAATTACTACCCCAATTAAAGCTTTACAATGTGCGCTTTATTATCATTGGTGGTCAGGCAGCTGTTCTTCAAGGTTCGGCATATATCACAGCAGATATTGATATCTGTTATGCTCGGGATAAAGAGAATTTAGAAAACATTGTTAAAGCACTTATCCCTTTTCATCCTTACCTCCGCGGAGTAGAGAAAGGGTTACCTTTTATTTTTGACACAAAAACTTTAGAGATGGGATTGAATTTTACATTTACAACAGACATTGGAGATATTGATATACTTGGGGAAATAAAGGGAATTGGAACATACGATGAGGTAATAAAACATTCAGAGGTGATACAAATATACGATATGCCCTGTAATGTTCTAACAATAGAAGGATTGATTAAATCCAAAAAAACTGTTGGTCGACCAAAGGATGAAGCAGTAATAAAAGAAATGGAAGCAATTCTGGAAATTCGGCAACAGCAGGGAAAATAGAAAGGAGGTGTAAAAATCATGCCGACAGAGATGGAAAAACATGAACAAGAAGATAAATGGTTTAAGAAACATGAAGAGGACTTGATTGAGGCGGCAAAAGAAAAAAAACGAATCGAGGAAGAAGAACAACTAAAAAGGCTACATTTTATGCACTGCCCTAAATGTGGTCGTACCTTGCATCAAATCGAGATTGAAGGGATTACCCTGGACAAATGTGCCAAATGCGAAGGGCTGTGGTTTGATAAAGGAGAATTAGAAGAATTACAGAGACGCGAAGAGGAACCTAAACACAAGTTCTTTGGGAAATTCATGGAGATGTTTAAATAATTTAATGATAAACAAACTTGATATAACCCCTTTACTTTCCTGTGTTTCTAAACCTACCCGGTATCTGGGGAATGAGGTTAATAGCATTCATAAGGATTTGTCAAAGGATTTGGTAAGGGTATGCCTGGCATTCCCTGATGTTTATGAAATAGGGCTGTCACATTTAGGATTGAAGATTCTTTATTCTATTCTTAATGCTCGGGATGATGTAGCCGCAGAAAGGGTCTATGCCCCATGGTTTGATGCCGAGGAGGCGATGCGAAAAAACGCTATACCTCTATTTAGCCTTGAATCACGCCTTCCAATTAAAGAATTTGATATACTTGGGTTTAGCCTGCAATATGAATTAAGTTATACCAATATCTTGAATATGCTTAACTTAGCCCAAATCCCGCTCCTTTCCTCTGCTCGCAATGAGGAGTTTCCATTAGTCATTGCCGGTGGTCCACTATCCTTTAACCCTGAGCCGTTGGCGGAATTTATCGATTTATTCTGTATAGGTGACGGCGAAGAAGTCATTCTTGAGTTAATAGAGGTTTACAAACAAAATTGGCATAAACCGAAATCAGACCTTTTGGCCGCTCTAAGTCAAATAGAAGGGGTCTATGTCCCTGCACTTTATCGGGTAGATTACTATGAAGATGGCCGCATAAAGGAATTCAGTCCTAAAATACCCGGTGTGAAAGAAAAAATCAAAAAAAGAATGGTTACTGACCTTGATAAAGCCCCATTCCCAACCGACCAGATTGTTCCTTATATGAACATTATCCACGACCGGGCATCGTTAGAAATTCAACGAGGATGCACGCAAGGATGTCGGTTTTGTCATGCAGGAATAATCTATCGCCCAATTCGTGAGCGGTCATTAGACTGCTTATTAAATCAAGCCAATGAACTTATCTCTAAAACAGGCTATGAGGACCTGTCATTAGGCTCGTTGAGCACCTCCAATTATTCTTCTATTCTAAAATTAGTCAATTGCCTCCAGGCTCAATTTGGCACCTGTGTAAGTCTGTCCTTGCCTTCTTTGCGAATCAATCCACTTATTCCCGATATTTCGACTCTCCTGGCTAAAATCAAACATACAGGTATCACGCTTGTCCCGGAAGTAGGCACTGTTAGGCTGCAGAAAGTGATTAACAAACAGGTATCCATCGAAGAGTTAGCCGGCTCCATCGAAAATATATTTCAATTAGGCTGGCGAGGGGTAAAACTCTATTTTATGATTGGCTTGCCACAAGAAAATTATGAGGATTTGGATGGAATTATTCACATTATCCATAAAATAAATAAGATATGCAAAGGTAGGCATACTTTGAAGATAAGTCTATCATCATTTGTGCCCAAAACACATACCCCATTTCAATGGACGGCACAATTGCCCAAAGAAGAGTTAATCGCCAGACAAAATTACATCATCGATAAGTTGCCCAGGAAAAGGGTAGAAGTTAGCTGGCATGACACAAATTTAAGTTTCTTAGAGGCGGTTTTTTCAAGAGGTGACCGTAGGCTATGTAGCGTTTTATTGAAGGCGTATGAGTTAGGCTGTAAGTTTGATGGTTGGAATGAGTATTTTGACAATGATAAGTGGCAAAAAGCATTTGCGTCAACCGAAATTGACCCTGCTTTTTATGCCAATAGAGCGAAGGATTTTGATGAGATACTGCCCTGGGACCATATAGATTGCGGCGTAACTAAAGATTTTCTCTGGCAGGAGTACCAGAACTCACTCATTGGACAAGAAACCCCTGACTGCAAACAAACTAAAAGGTGTACCCAATGTGGACTGGAAAAAGAATGCTCTTCCCAATCCCCAATTTCCAATTTCCAATTTCCAATTTCCAATTCTCAATCCCCAATTACCAATTACCAATTACCAATTACCAAACTACGGGTGAGGATTGAATTTACTAAGCAAGGGGACACGAAATATATTTCCCATTTAGACCTGATGCGGCTATTGATGCGAGCGATAAAGAGGGCAAAGATACCGATTGCTATGAGCCAGGGTTTTAATCCCCATCCGAGATTAGCTTTATCCCATGCCTTAGCGGTTGGGCTCGCCAGCCAGGCAGAATATGCGGATATGGATTTATACCGACCGATGAAATTAGCCGAGTTAATCACGAACTTCAACCAGGTATTGCCTGACGGAATAAAGGTTCTAAATGCCTGTTTTATTGACCTTAAGGCTAAATCGTTGACCTCACTTATTAATCAGTTGGTTTATAAGATAGAGATTACAGATGAAGATTGCCTCGTTGAGTCAAGGATTGAAGAATTACTGGCTCAGGAACAGATATGGATTCTGCGGGTAGTTAAGGAAAGAGAGGAGAAAATAGACATTCGTCCCTATATTTCTCAACTTACCTTAAACAAACAGGATGGAAAGATAGAGTTATTAGCCTCTTTTAACATCGACAATGGCAAGACAGTAAAGATGACAGAATTTATAAATGCCTTTATTGGGGATGGAAAAAAGGTGGTTGGTATTACTCGAGTCTGCCAGTTTTATAGAGATAAGCAGGGAAATCTCCACTCACCGGTAAAACTATAGTGGTTCATAACATTTGATATTGTGGGTGCTCCAGTAGTCAGAATTCAGGAG
>JASEHU010000227.1 GCA_030018635.1 bacterium | reverse complement strand
AAATCGAAAATCGAAAATCGAAAATTTTCCAATTCTCCCTATTCTCCACTTCTCCACTTTCCCCCTTTCTCCTTATTTACACAAATCTGACATAATTAGAATTACTGTAATGAGTAAAGCAATCTTTCATATATCAGTAGAAAGATGTCTTATTTACGCCTTAAGTTTCTGGCAAGCAAGGATGACTTCTTGAGGCGATATTTCGTTCATGCAGGCAAAGTATTTTTTAGGACATTGACGGGGGCCATGCAAGCTACAAGGACGACACTCAAGCCCTGCACGCTCCACCACTACAAAATTCTCACCATAGGGACCAAAGCCAATATCTAATGTCGTTGGTCCAAATATAGCTACCGTAGGAATATTAAATGCCCTAGCGATATGCATAGGAGCGGTATCATTACTTACAAATAATTTACATCTGGCAACCAGGGCGGATAATTCCTTTAGATTGGTTTTGCCGGCGGCGATGATAACGGAAGCTTGCCTTGTTGAAGTTTTCATGGTCTGACGTATCTGTTCGGCCACCACGACATCATCATTACTCCCAAAGATAATCACTTTAGCTCCGGTATTGCTTAATTCATCTCCAACCTGTGCATAGCCTGATGTCATCCATCGTTTTGTTCCCCAAACCGAACCAGGGGCAAAACCAATTAAAAACTCGTCCTTTATGCCATGTTCCTCAAGGAATTTTTGAGCAAACACCTTCTCCTTATCTTCCAGGTAAATTTTTAATTGCCGCTCAATCGTTTTAATCCCAAGTCCTACCCGGGCTAAATCCAGATTACGCTCGACCTCATGTTTATCCCTGTGATAGGGTATTTTCGTAGTGAATAAAAACGCACCGTCACTTGTGTTGAACCCAACCCTTCGCGGTATTTTAGCCAGGTAAGCCAACAAACTACTTCGTAAAGAACGATGGGGAATCACGGCGAGGTCGAATCTTTCCCTTTTAATCTTTTCCACCATCTCAAAGAATTTCAATAAACCCTTATCCTTGCCTTTTTTATCATAGACAATTATCTTGCTAATCGCAGGATTTCCGTCTAAAATTTCCTTTCCTTGAGGCGTGGTAACCACCGTTAATTGTGCTTCTGGTAATCCTTTAGCCAGGGTCTCTAACAGAGGGGTAGCCAAAACCACATCCCCAATAAATGCTGTTTGAATCACTATAATTTTATCATACTGCATTTTTTAACCTTGACGAGATAAACCACAACGAGGCTTGCCTTGTTGAAGCTTGCTTCGTTGAAGCTTGCCTCGTTGTGGCTTACCGCTACAATAATTTTTTTATTGCAATAAATCCACCGATAATCAAAACACCAAACGCGAGGGCAAACCATTCAAAATATTTATCAATAATTCTCTTCATTGGCGGACCGAAGAAGTAAAGAAGTGTGGAAACAAGAAAGAATCTTCCACCGCGACCAAGGATAGAACCTACAATTAGTATCGGGAAACTTACATGGAAATAACCTGCCGTCACGGTAAAAACTTTGTAAGGGATTGGTGTAAATGACGCTGTAAATATGGCTAAAAATGCGTTTTCATCATATAGATTCTTAACCTGTAAAAACAATGATGAATCCCCTTCATAAGGAGAACCCACAGGATAGAAATAAAATTGGTAGCCATTAAGTAATAGAGGAGTTGCAGAAGGATGCATAACTCCGAACCATCTTGATTCACCTACTATATGTGCCATGATCCAGTTGACTACTCCAAAAAATTCATAGCCTAAAAAATAGCCGAACATTCCACCTGTAACAGACCCAAGCGTACAGATAGCAGCAAAGTAGAATGCCTTTTTGGGTAGTCCAAGTACCAGTGCAATAAGAAGCACATCAGGTGGAATCGGGAAAAAAGAAGATTCTGCAAATGCAATAATGCAGAGCGCCGGCATACCGTATGGAGTTGCAGCCCAGTGAATTACCCAATCATATAGTTTCCGCATCCACATAAAAGGTTTTTTGTACCACGAAATAATTTCCATAGTTTTAAATACTCCTTAATTGTGACTATAATTTGTAGTTTATGGTTGATAGACTATCAACCATAAACTATAGATGAACGTTTACGAAATTTTCAAGTAATCTTAGTCCCATGGTTTGACTTTTTTCAGGGTGAAATTGACAACCATAGACATTTTCTTTACAAACCATCGAGGTGAATTTTATCCCATAATCAGTCATTGCCATGATAACCGAGTCATCTTCAGGATTAACATAATAAGAATGAACGAAATAAAAGTAAGAATTGTCTGGTATCCCTTCTAATAAAGGTATCCGTGTTCCATACTCCGTGCTCTGTATAGTATTCCACCCAATATGTGGTATTTTAAGGGTTTCTGGGAATTTGCGAACATCTCCATAAAGTATGTTTAACCCTTCACACTCACCATATTCATAACTTTTATTAAATAACAACTGCATGCCCAGACAAATCCCTAAGAATGGTTTACCTGATTCGATTACCCTATGAATGATGGTATCAAGTTGTAGTTTTTTTAATTGAGCCATGGCATCTTTAAATGCCCCTACGCCGGGCAAAATAACCGCAGAGGCAGTGATAATTTTAAGTGGTGAGTTAGTAATTATTGTCGTCCCACCTAATTTCTCAATAGCCTTTTGCACACTGCGTAGATTACCCATGCCATAGTCAATAATAGCAATTGGTGCCATTTTCCCCACCTCCGAAAATTTTCGACCTGTGCAATCAATATATCCACAGATTTCACAGATTGAAAAATTTACAAGTTCATAGCCTTTAATTGTTGGCAATTTATGCATATTGAACTAACTCCAGTTCTCTAAATCCTATAAATTTATTAAGTTCTTCAATTTTTGTTTCCTCTACACACATCTCGATTACTTCCTTAATATTCTCTAATGCAGAATCGATTGTTTCTCCATAAGAATGACAACCCTTAAAAAGGGGACAACTGACTATATAATAACCATCTTCGTCAATCTCAATGATGATGGGAAAATGTAATCTTTGCATGTCTCAACCTCCTCATTCTTAAGTATAAATCCAAAATTCTATCAAGTTCGGACTTCCAATTTTTCAGATAAGCACTTAATATCTCCTGCAAATCCTATCGAGTTTCTCCATAAAAATATTATTTTCTTGTTCGCTACCCACTGTTACTCGAAGGCAATTAGGTATATCCTCGGTTAAATTACGGATTAATACCCCTTCCTCAACCAAATCTGAGAAAATGGTATTTGCCGAGACTTTGGTAGTTTTAAATAAAATAAAATTGGCATCACTCGGATAAGGGATAATTCCATTGAGCCTTTTAAGAAATAGGTATAACCGTTCTCGCTGTGTTATTATTTGATTAATCTGTGGTTGCAAGAGGTATCTGAAATTTTCCATAACACAACCGGCCACAATTTGAGAGAATGAATTTAGATTATAGGGAAGTTTTACCTTGAGTAGTGCCTTGACTAATTCAGGATGGGCAACTAAATATCCACATCTTAATCCGGCTAATCCAAATGCCTTAGAAAATGTCCTTAAAATTATCACTTTGGGGTAACTATCAATTACCGAAAGAAAGGTTTCCTTTGAAAACTCAAAATAGGCCTCATCAATAATGATTAACCCTTCTGATTCTTCAACAATCCTTAACATCTTTTCCTTGGAAAAGCAGTTTCCTGTGGGATTATTGGGATAGGCAAGAAAGATGATGGAAGTGGCATCCGCTGTTGCCTTGAGTATTCCTTCATCATCCAGTTCAAATTCGTCAGTTAATGGTATGCCTACCGGATTTGAGTTGGCAATCTGAGCTAAGATTTTATACATAGCAAAGGTAGGGGTAGGAAATACCACTCGGTTGCTTTTAAAGGTGAGCAGGATGTTCAATATGAGTTCATCAGAGCCATTGCCGACCAGTATTTCCTCTTTATTCATTCCCAGGTATGAGGCGATAGTTTTGCGTAATTCATTTGAAAGCGGGTCAGGATAGCGATTAAAACCGCTAATTTTTTCCCTGACTAATTCCTTTATTTCCTCAGGCAAATCATAGGGATTTTCCATAGCATCCAATTTAATCGGACAGGAAATATCAGGGATTTCATAAGATTTTAAAGATTTTATATTTTCTTTTACTAACGATTCAATACTCAATCAATACCTCCAAACCAAATAAACTACAAGGTGATCGGTTATCGGTGATCAGTAATCGGTGAAAGAAGATAAATCA
>JASEHU010000226.1 GCA_030018635.1 bacterium | reverse complement strand
ACCTTGAACCTATTGATAACTAACCTACTTCACAACTGATAACTGAGGGATTACCATCTCACCTATTTTCTTATTACTCAATCCAGTTCGACTGACCCTGTATTCACTCCTAAAAATTGTTATCTGCATCTTTCAGCATTGGATACACTTTGTCTCTTTCCGAAAGGATTGGATTCCTGATGGGCCACTTAATTCCAATATCAGGGTCGTTCCAGATTATTCCTCTTTCATCTTCAGACGAGTACTCTTCTGTACACTTGTAAATAACCTCTGCTATATCGCTTAAAACAAGAAATCCATGAGCAAAGCCGGGAGGGATATAAAGTATATGACAATTTTCTTCAGATAGTTCAATAGCATTCCACTGTCTATATGTAGTAGCCCCTTTTCTTATATCCACAGATACATCATAAATTTTACCTTTCAGACATTGAACTAATTTCCCTTGCGATTTAGGGACTTTTTGGTAATGAAGCCCACGCAGAACATTTTTGGCTGATTTCGAATAATTGTCCTGAACAAAATTTTCCCTTATACCTATCTTAGTAAAATCCAAATATTTATAGGTTTCCATAAAGAAACCTCTTCCATCAATAAAAACCTTTGGTTTTATAAGTATAATTTCAGGAATTGATAGTTTCTCGAAATTAAATGGCATCTTAGTCCTCACTTAACTAAACGCAAGAGGTATTGTCCATAATTGTTCTTCTTTAAAGGTTCTGCCAGTCTCAATAATTGTTCTTTATCTATATATTCTAAAGAATAGGCAATCTCTTCTATACAGGCTATCTTTAACCCCTGCCTTTTTTCGATAATGGCAACGAATTCTGTGGCTTCAAGAAGACTTTCCTCTGTTCCGGTGTCAAGCCAGGCATATCCTCTTCCCGGGAGCTCAACCCTGAGATTACCATCTTCTAAATATCTTTTATTCACATCCGTTATTTCAAGTTCTCCACGCCACGAAGGCTTAATATCCCGGGCAATTTCAACAACCTGGTTATCATAAAAATATATTCCTGTGACGGCATAATTAGATTTGGGTGCTTTAGGTTTTTCTTCGATAGACAAAGCCTTTCCTTCTTCATTAAACTCAACTACGCCATATCGCTGTGGGTCTGCAACATAATAACCAAACACCTTTCCACCGCGGTAGGTACTTATATCTCTAACGCTCTTTTTTAACAAATCAGTTATCTCATTACCATAAAAGATGTTATCTCCTAAAATAAGGCAGACATCATCATTACCAATAAATTCCTCTCCCAGGATAAATGCCTCAGCCAGTCCATTTGGCTGAGGTTGTTCTTTATAAGAGAATCTTAATCCTAAATTAGTCCCATCCCCAAATATCTCTTTGAATCTGGGCAAATCATGAGGGGTTGAGATTATCAGTATTTCTCTTATGCCCGCCAGCATCAGGACTGATAGGGGATAATAAATCATGGGTTTATCATAAATAGGTAATAATTGTTTACAAACGCCTAATGTTAAAGGGTAAAGTCTTGTGCCACTTCCTCCGGCAAGAATAATTCCTTTCAAATTCAACCTCCTTATTAATAGTCTTTAAAGATTTACTCCTTCCTGAATCAACGCAGTTCGTACTACCTCCCGCACATGAGTAGCAATATTAATGGAATGATATGCCTCTTCTTTGGTTACTTGTTTATCTATTCCTGGATATCGAGTGGTGATGGCATAGCGACTTAGCTCTTCCGCTTCTGGGATTTTTTCAACCCAACTTACTTGCTCTTCACATAATTCCAGCAATAGTGAAATGTTATGGGTGTAAGGGAAATCTATACCTCGAAAGACTAAGTAAGCCTTCAGATATTTCTCCACACATTGCTGGGAATGATAGGCAATAAGCCGATATGGACAACTACTTTTTAACTTCAATCCATGTTGTGCCAGATGTAAATCATCGTCAGCACAAGAGAGCCATTGCAGTACCTTTCGTAATATTTCTTGTTCAAGAGTGCTCATAAAGTATCCTTCCTTCACGCCAAGCAGGTCGTGCGATTGTCCCGGGAATCTGGCGGTCTATTTCAAATTCCTCAGGTGTAAGGACAATAATATCTCTCGCCATCTTTAATCCTTTTAACGCCTTATCCATAGCCAACATTATATCACCACGATCACCCTTGAAGGAATATACAACTAAAATATCCATATCACTGCGGCTATCAGCTGTCCCCCGGGCTTGAGAACCAAATAGAATAATTCGCTGTGGGTGAAAACCAGCCACTAATCGTTTTGCAACTTTTGCCAGGGTCTCTTCAGAAACCATACATTACTCTCCTTTTTTGGCTCTTCCTGGAATATAGTGGGTAAATAAATTTCATTGCAAATTTAGCACTGCAAAATTTAGCATTTAAAATTTTGTCACTGCAAAACAGAAGAGGTAATTCTCTGTAAATTTAAAATTATAAATGCTAAATTTGCAATTTTCAATGAGTTTTTTTGCTTTACCCACAATAATTCGTGATGAGCCCCTTTTTTCTTAAGTTTCCCTAATCCACTGGATAAAAGACTCCTTATCCATATCTTACTTCTCCTCGTGTGATTTTAATAAATCTCTCAATTAGGGTTGCTGTCTCTAAATTTTGGGTATAGGAGAAGATAGCCGAAGCTCCTTCACCTATCTTCTCTAAAATTTTTAACCTGGCTAATCCTTCTAAGTCCTTTTCTACATCAGTTAAGTCCTTATTTATCCAGCGAGCTAAATTTCTTGCTGTATCCATAGCAAATTGATTTTCGTAGAAGAAAAAAAGTAAATCTCTTCGTATCTCCGATTTAGTTGCTTCTTCAAGAAATCCAGCGACAGAATCTACCACTTATATTCACTCCTTGTAAGCGTTCAGGTAGTGTCCGAAAAGAAGGGAATAAATTCATTTTAAATTGCAAATTTAGCATTTTAAATTTAAAATTTGCAATTTGCAATGCTAAATTTGCAATAATTTATCTCCCTTCGGACACTCCTAATGCATAGGTTGAACAGTTACCTTCCCTCTTATCCCGATACTTTAATATTTTACCTTAGCCGAAATCATATGGGTATTGCCAGGCTTATAAGATGCAAAGGCATAATCTACTTGCCAATCTTCATTCTGGTAGCCTAACCCAAGGGCAATCTTACTGCCATAAAATCCCACTCTAAACGGGAATTTCTTATTAAATACAACCTCTTTGCCAAATTGAAATTTAAACGATTCATCATCCTCATTACTTACCCCTAAAGTCCAAAGAATGTCCTCTGCTTTTATTTTCCCTAAGGTGAAACTTTTATTCAGTTTAGCCGCTAACCCAAATTTGAATCCAAAAGAAGGGTCATTAACATTACTGGCTAAAATATTCCGCAACATCAATGCTACCTTGACATCTTTTAATTCCTTTACCCTATATTTAGGTTTCATTAAAACCCCAATATCTATGGCATAGCCGCGATGTTCATCCAGGGTATTCTCTACCTTTAATAATTTAAAGTTACCCCCGGCCGACAAAGAAAAAGGATAATCTTTTTTAAAGGTTAATCCTCTACCATAAGATAGACCAATGGTTGTCTCTGTAACATTGCTTTTCTTATACTCATCGGCTATTTTTGCGACGACATCCTCGGCTAAATAAAGCAGTCCTAAATTGCCCCCAAGAAAATAGATATCTGGTTGAGTCACACAAAGAGAATTCATCTTTGCCTTACTCACTCCGTATAGGCCGGCATAGCTGAAACTCATTCCTGTTATTTCACCAAGTTCACTCAATCCGGCCGGATTCCAATAAATGGTATCCAAATCATCGCATATCGCCACCACTGACTTCCCCATACTGAGGTTTCTCGCCCCTATACCTACATCATTAAAGCCGGCATAACTATTTATCTCTGCAAAAATTACCAAACCAAGCACCGCAAAAAAGTAAAATCCTTTCTTTAACATTTCTCATCCCTCCTTAATTTTATGAACGCTCTCGAATAAAACCTGTTCCTGACAGGTTCAGGAATTGAGCGTTTATTTTATTATCGCATCTACGTAGATAATTTTGCGATCACTCCCAAATAAATTTGTCCGCACAAGTTCAGACTTCCGTATCTTGAAATCATCTTAAGAAGATTACGATTATTTATCCTTTAACTATTATAATTCATAAGGAATAGTTTGTCAAGATAAATTTTGGGTGAGATAGCAATTCTCATTATGGCAGAAATCGTGTCCAATGTTGAGACATAGGTGGAAAAA
>JASEHU010000225.1 GCA_030018635.1 bacterium | reverse complement strand
CACAATAATTCGTGATGAGCCATAAAAATCTACCCATATTTACAATCCGCACTCAATCTGTGGATATATGTTGACAAAATATCTTTAGTGTTATATAATAGCATTCAAATGGAAATAAAGGAGGGTAAAAGTAATGGAAAAGATAGTATTCAATGTTGAGGAGATGTCGCAAATATTAGAAGTAAAGCCCCTTACTATCTATCGGAGTGTAAATAAAGGGAAAATCCCAGCAGTAAAGATAGGTAAGAATATACTCTTTCCCAAGGATGTTATCCTACAATGGCTTAAAACCAAGGCATGGGAAGGATATAAGGGAAAGACTGATGTGGTTGAAGCGAAGGAAAAACCATTTGTACTAAAGGAATTTCCCACCTTTAATCTGGGCAAGATATATGAAGACAAGATTACTAGAGAGGAGATATATGGTGACTACTTATCTGATAGATTCTAATATACTGGTTTACGCTGCTAACAAAAATTCTCCATATCAAAGGTTTGCCTTAGAGGTGATGAATAAGGTCATCATTGGCAAGATGAATGCCTGTTTGTCCTATCAAACCCTATATGAATTCTACGCCATCATTACTGATCCAAAAAGGGTAGAATCTCCCATCTCACCTAAAAAGGCTCAAGAGACAATAGAGTTGTATATGGTAGCTTCAAATATAAAAAAGATATTTCCACAAAAGACTAATTTACAAAATACCTTATCCTTGCTCAAGAAATACAAGGTTTCAAAACAGACCATTTTCGATCTGGTTTTAGTAGCCACAATGATGGACAATGGTGTAGAAGGTATCTATACTACAAATGAAACCCACTTTAAGCAGTTTGAATTCTTAGAAATTATAAACCCATTGAAGACTTTTTAACTAAGGAGATTTTTCCCTTACTTGCTAAACTTTTGCAAATTTACGCAAGTAGCAACGAAAGGATGAAGGACTAATTTCTAATTTCCAATTTCTAATTTCCAATTTTTGCAAGAAATCACAAGGAAAACGATAAAATGAACCGTCCCGAATTCAGAGGTAAAAAAGGAGGTTGAAAAGATGTCTACTCGACAAAAAAATATAGTCCTTATCATTCGAGATGGGTGGGGAATAAATCCTAACCCAGAATATAATGCGGTAGCCAATGCAAAGACACCCAATATGGATTTATTTCTAAAAAAATATCCTTATACGGTCTTAGAGTCGGCTGGTGAATCGGTTGGGTTACCTTCCGGCTACCAGGGCTCTTCAGAGGTAGGTCACCTTAATATCGGTGCAGGAAGGATTGTCGAGCAGGAATTAAAACGAATCAATGAGGCTATAAAAGATGGGAGTTTCTTTAAAAACCTTAATTTTCAAAAAACTATCGGGAATTGCAAAAACAATAACTCCTGCCTTCATCTAATGGGACTTATCCAGGATGAAGGGGTTCATGCCCACCAGGAGCATCTATTTGCCATAATGAAATATGCTCAGGAACAAAATGTTGGAAAATTACGCATCCATTTCTTTGCCGATGGACGAGATACACCACCCAAAAGTGCCTTAGAATTCTTGAGAACATTGAATGAGAAAATAAACGAGTATAAAATAGGTGAAATCGCTACGGTAATAGGTAGATATTATGCGATGGATAGAGGGGCAAATTGGAATTTGACCACAAAGGCTTATGAATCACTGACAAAGGCAATCGGAATGAGATTAACTACCGCACAAGAGGCAATTCAAACCGCCTATGGGCAAGACTTGACGGATGAGTATATCACCCCTACAATCATAGGTGATTTTGATGGAATAAAAGATGGTGACTCGGTTATTCATTTTAATTATCGCCAGGATAGGGCTATTCAACTTACCCGGGCCTTTGTTGATGAGGACTATCCGGGACAAAGAGAAAGAAAATTAGACATAACCTATTGTGGTCTGACAAGATATTACGATACATTCCCTTATTATATCCTGGAGCCAATGGATGAATCTGAGGGAATGGGTAATCTCTTGGGTGAGGTGATAAGTAATCATGGGTTAACCCAACTCAGAATTTCCGAAACCCAGAAATTCAGACATGTTACCTCATTTTTTAATGGGAAACTAATTGTTCCATATAAACTTGAGGAGCGAATTGAAATTAAAAGTATGTATGACCCAAAAACATTTGCCCAACATCCGCAAATGAATGCCTATGATGTTACTTCTGCAGTGATAAAAGAAATAAACTCTGGTAGGTTCGATTTCATTGTTTTAAACCTGGCCAATTGTGATATGGTCGGGCATACTGGGGATTATCAGGCGGCCATAAAAGCCGTAGAGGTAGTGGACGAATGTGTAGGCAGGGTGGTTGAGACGGTCTTATCCCGGGAGGCAATAGCCTTAGTCACCTCTGACCATGGAAATGCAGAGGAGATGGTTGATTATAAAACAGGTCTTGTGAAAACCGCTCACACGACAAACCCAGTAGAATTTATTTATATTGCCGATAATTACCAGGATATAAAACTTAAAAATCAAGGGATATTATCAGACATAGCCCCGACAATTCTGTATTTATTAGGGATAGAAAAGCCAAAGGAGATGAGTAGCGAAAATTTAATATTGAATCCTCTTGGATAAAAAGGGGAAACATTTATTTAGTGGGTAAAAAAATCCTTGCATTATTAAACCATTTATGGTATAATAAAAACTCATTCAAAAAAGACTTCTGTGAAATCAGAGGGAAAGAGGAGGTTTTAAAGATTATGGGTGTGATGATTCTGACAGTATTACACTATGTATTATGTTTTGTGTTGATAGTGTTAGTGCTTTTACAGGCAGGTAAAGGAGGGGGATTAGCTGCCGCCTTTGGAGGTGGCTCAAGTGAAACTATCTTTGGGGCAAGAAGGGGAAATATTATGACTAAAATTACGGCTGTTGGGGTAAGCCTGTTTATGGTTACCTCTCTACTCCTGGTCATTATCTTACCTAAACAAACCTCTATGGTTCAGAAAAAGGGGCTTATTACTGAAGATAAAATGCGGGATGTAAAAACACCGCAAATTCCTGGATTACCAGTGGGTGGACCGCCACCTGTTCAAACTCCACCTGGAGCACCACCGGCAACTCCACCGTCTCCTGAAACACCAGCACCAACACCACAACCACCTTCAAATTAAGGTGAGTAAGAGGAGATTTGAAGAATTGAACAGGGAAATATTGCGACCTGTGCAATCGACATTTATTGACAATTTGTAAGAATTCAGGTAAAATGTAGGATATTGAATGTAGAATGTAGTGCTTCATAACATTTGATTTTAGCAGTTCGGTGGTTTTTGTTAATAAGTTTCATTGCAAATTTATCATTGCAAAATTAACATTTCAAATTTAAAATGCTAAATGTTAAATTTGCAATTTGCAATGAAATCAACCCACAAAAACAAATGGAATGAACCAGTAGAATGTAGAAATTGGAAATTAGAAATTTAGATCTCTTCTCTTTCCCCAATTTCTACATTCTACATTCTATATTCAATATTCTACATTCAAGGTGAATTTCCGTTTGCACAGGTCGAAATATTGTGATAACTGGTACAACAGGAGATGAATTATGACTCAAACTGTAAAAAAAATAGATGTTTCTATTCCCAATCCTATATTTAAGTCAGCAGAGCATTTATCAAAAAGGCTTGGTATGTCCATTAGTGATTTCTATACAGTGGCACTTGCTTTTTATGTAGCAACTTACAAAGGTAATAATGTAACAAAAGAACTTAACCGACTTTATGGAATGGAATCATCTATTATTGAGCCTGAATTAGTAAAAATCCAGGCTGCTTCATTGGAGGATGAAAATTGGTGATTCATCGGGGTGATATATGGTGGACGAGTCTTCCTCAACCGGTAGGTTCAGAACCAGGTTATCGTAGGCCAGTAATTATTATCCAGTCTGATGATTTTAACAAAAGCCGTATTGCAACCTTAATCGGTGTAGTTATTACATCAAATATAAAGATATCACAAGCACCTGGCAATGTATTCTTACCAATGAAAATTACTGGACTACCCAAAGATTCGGTAGCTAATGTATCACAGGTCATTACGATTGACAAAAGTTTTTTAACAGAACGGATTGGTTCTTTACCCTCAAATTTCCTGAGACAAGTTGAAGAAGGACTTCGTTTGGTTTTATCTTTATAGAAACAATGTTGTTTTATTGTCTAATAGTGGGTCATTCCATTTGATATTGGGGGTATCTATGATAGAATCCAGGAGT
>JASEHU010000224.1 GCA_030018635.1 bacterium | reverse complement strand
AGGACTAACCGCTTTAGCGGTTTCCAATAAAAAGATTGGTTGCACAGCTCGAAAAGTTTTGGTTAATAAGTGCGATATATTCAAGTACTTCGTCAAATGCCGCCTGAAAAAAGGTTGCTTAAAGCATTTGAATTGTCTGAATTTGCTTAGGGTTTTTGTGCCTTCGTGGTTAGTCTATTTTCCTCCTTCCCCCTTATTAAAGGGGGTTAGGGGGATGTTTCCCCAACTTTCCCATTTTTCCTTACTTACACCTGAATAGTTACGAAAAAAGAAGGTAAATGGGAGGTAACTAATTATGAAAAAAGTAGTTATTATTACTGGAGAGGCATCAGGGGATTTATATGGTGGTAGATTAACGGGGGCGATAAAAGGGTTATTACCGGATGTAGAATTAGAAGGGATGGGCGGCTCTAATATGCTTGCGGCAGGGGTTAATCTAAGGTTTGATATGGCTGACCTGTCTGCCATTGGCGCCATAGAGGTTATAAATACGATTCCTAAATTTTTTCGCCGACTTAAGGAAGTAAGTAATTACTTGAAAACCACAAAGCCCGACTTGTTGATATTAATTGATTTCCCTGAGTTTAATATGCGTTTGGCTAAAACAGCAAAAAGATTAGGTATTCCCACGGTTTATTACATTCCACCCACTGCCTGGGCCTGGCGAAGGGGAAGGGCAAAAACAATGGCGAAGTCCGTAGACAAGGTAATCTCTATCTTTGATTTTGAGGCAAAGGTCTATCAGGAGGCAGGTAATAATGTAGAATTTGTTGGACATCCATTGTTAGACATAGTTGTAGCTGAAAGGACTAAGGAGGAGGCATGCCAGGCATTTAACCTTGATTCAACTAAGAAAATCATTGGAATCTTACCCGGCAGCAGAAAGAAGGAAATCAAGGTGCTCTTACCAATCATGCTCTCTGCGGTTGAGGAAATTCACCGTCAATTACCCGATGTCCAATTCATTCTTCCATTAGCTCCTACCTTATCACTAAAGGATATTTCACCACTCACCACTCACCACTCACCACTTACCATAGTAGAAAACGCTACCTATGAGGTAATGAACATAAGTGATTTACTAATCGTGGCTTCAGGAACAGCAACATTAGAGGCGGCTTGCCTTCAAACCCCGATGATTATCGTTTATAAGGTCAATTGGCTTACCGGTCAGTTGGGTAAGTTATTAGTTCATACCGGCGGTTTTATCGGCTTGCCAAATATTGTCGCCGGTAAGCAAGTTGTCCCGGAATTGCTCCAGGTTAGAGCTAATCCAGGAGATATCTGCCATTATGCCATTGATTTGTTGCAGGATGGGCAAAAGAAAGAGGCAATGCTCAAGGAGTTAAGGCAGGTCAGGGAAAAACTTGGCAGTTCCGGAGCCACTCGTCGGGCAGCAGAGGACGCAATTAAATGCTTGAAGTAAATCTCTGGGGGAAGAGTTAAGGGAAGAGTTAAGGGTCAAACCGAGAATGTAGAATTAAAAGGAATGTGCTTTCTACATTCGCGGTTTGATCCTATTCTGACCATAAATCGCTACTTAATCTCCACCTTATCTTCATTCTCCATTTTTCCATATTCTCCACCTCTCCTTGCTTACACATTTTCATAATTAGAATTGAAGATCCATGCAAAAGTTAGTTGACAAGTCATAAATATGATGCTATAATGATAAGCGTGGAGGTAATTTTAAATGAGAACAACTGTCCGTTTAGAACCTGAAGTAGAAAGATTAATTAGCCATCTATCTGTTAGGAAGATGCTCAATCAATTTATAAATCAGTGCATCAAGGAACATTTTAGGAATGAAGAGAAAAACCGATTAGAAAATGAGTTATCTCTTGCTTATAGGAGAGCAAATAAAGAAGGAAAAGAGATAAGCAAGGAATTTGAACCTATTGAAATAGAGGGGTGGACTGAATGGTGAATCCACCAGTGTGGGGTGAAATATACTGGGTGAATCTTGAACCTACATTAGGCACCGAAATTAAAAAGACTCGTCCTTGTTTAGTCATCTCTTGTAATCAAGCAAATGAAAATTACGGCCAGATAACAGTCTTACCACTAACATCCAAACATTTAGAAATAATTGAACCTTTTCAAGTATTTTTGTCTGCTGAAGAGACTGGTTTAGAGAAGGATTCAAAGGTATTAGCTGAGCAGATTAGAACTGTATCCAAATTGAGGTTGGTTAAAAGGGCTGGAAAGATACGAAAAGAGTTGATGACAAAAATAGCTACTGCAATAAAATTACATCTCAATTTAGAATAGGGGAATTGGGTTTAACCTTGACATTGCAAAAATTCTCCTCCCTGTGTTTTCAAGGGGTTTCAGAGTCCTAAAATTCACGAAACTCCAATTATATCAACCCAGATAAAATTATCTCATTCTATCTGTGTTCATCTGTAGTTTTTATTTCCCCCTTTTTGTTGCACTTCACTTGGGTAAATACTTACTAGTATAGGGTTTCAACAATATACATACAAATCATCTCAGGGTAGCCGCAGGCTTTAGCCTGCGTAAATACGCAACCTAAAGGTTGCGACTACCTCAAAATTATTGTATACATTTTAATGAAACGCTATACTAGTTATCTCGTTAGCCACATTATAAACCACTCTATCGTTAGCAAATTTTTCATTAATTCGGCGTTGCATTTCCTGGAGTGTATCCTTCTGTGAAGTAAATAATTTAATAATCAGGGACGGAATTTCTGCCAGATGCTCAGGTTGAATGGCCACCCCTTCTTTTAGCAATATTTGAACATTCCAGTCCTCCTGTCCCGGCACGGATTCAGTGAGAATAATGGGTAATCCTTTAGTTAATGCCTCTGAGATAGAAGTCCCGCCCGGCTTGGTCACGACTAAATCACAAACAGACATTAATTCCTCCATATTTTCTACAAAGCCAAAGATGGTGGTTTTTATTTTAATCTGTTTAGCGATTTGCGTCAATTTGGCTTTTAACTCCTCATTTTTACCCACAACTACCAATAATTGTAAAGGAAAATCAATACCTCTGAAACTTTGTAATAATTTTATTACCCCACCCATACCCATACCAAAACCACCACAGAGGATTAAAACTACCTTATGGTCTTTGGCTATCCCAAAGGTTTTGCAGAGAGAATTTTTATCCTGTGGCTTAAAAAATTTAGGGTCAGTTGCCAGTCCTCCGCTAATCCTGATTTTACCCTCAGGAATACCTTTGATCTGGACCTCCGCGGAAGGTAAGATGAACAAGTCTATATACTTATTTATTCCCCAGGGATGAATATGATAATCCGTCACAACCGAAATTAAGGGTAGATTGATAATCCCCTTTTTTTGAAGTTCTCCCGCTGCATCGGCAATAAATGGATGGGTAGAAACAAGTAAATCTGGGTTAAATTGTTCTATGGCAAGTTTAATGCTTCGGCCATATCTTCGTCTCACATCCCATTTAAAAGGGTTATAATTGGAGGATAGAATGCGGCTATTGTAGAAAAATCCCCACAAGGGTGGGATGTAATTACCCAAAAATAGGTAAGCCTGATTGAAAAATTGTTGAAGTTTTGGGGAGGTAGTTGCCATTGGGTCACAAATTTTTACCTCCATGTTGGCATTTACTTCTTTAATTGCTTTAGCAATAGCCTCTGCGGCCCGGATATGACCCATCCCGGCTAAAACCGTTAAGATAAGTATTTTCTTCACTCTTTTCCCTCTCTACCCTGTTTTTCGGATGCCATCGGGGTTTGGTTCTTGAGGGTTCTCAATTACCGAATCCAGAACCTCGGACATTGAATCCACAACCTCGGACTCCGAATTTGTAAAATTCCCCGACTTTACAAAATCCTTACCGTGGACAATCTCCCATCTATTGCGGCGATTGGCATCCAGGCAATTGGAGAATTCCTGGCATTCTACACAACAAGTCTGTGGTAAATTCTTCTGCCCTAAAATCCATTTGCGAAGACAATTATTCCCTTTATGACATTTTTCACAACAGTATAACATCAAAATTCCCTTCTTAATCCTGATTTTTTAGCTATATCTATTGCCTGGTCGTATTCCTCCGGCGAGATACTCCTTGAAACAAGAGGATAATTATGTGCCAGATACATTGGATGGTACTGGGACATAATATTTACATAGGTCTCCTTCGATATTTCATTGGCAATAAATGGCATTATTTCGTGTGTTCCAGCTAAGTTATAAGGTAAGACTAAATGCCGCACCAATAATCCTCTTGTGGCTATACCTTCATCA
>JASEHU010000223.1 GCA_030018635.1 bacterium | reverse complement strand
CGTGAATTTATCCTTAAAACAGGTGAATATACCTTGACGGTAAGACATGAAGGCTATGCCGCCCAAACAAAGAAAATTACTGTTCTACCGGATGAGGGCGTGTTTATGAATTTTGAATTGATAAAATAAGGAGTAAGAAATTAAAAATTAAGGAATTAAAGATTATTTTCTAATTCCTCAATTTTTAATTTTTAATTCATAATTTTTAATTAAAATAGGATAACCAATGTATCAAGTAAAATTACCCATTTTCGAAGGACCATTTGATTTATTACTCCATTTAATTAAAAAGGAAGAACTTAATATTTACGATATTCCAGTGGCTAAAATTACTAAGCAATATCTTGAGTATTTAACTCTAATGGAGGCTTTGGACTTAGAGATAGCCTCGGAGTTTTTAGTTATTGCCGCCATGCTTCTGTCTATAAAATCACGGATGCTTTTACCCAAACATCAATTAACCGAAGGAGAAGATGACGCTGAAGAAGACCCAAGATTGGAATTGACTAAAAAACTTATAGAATATAAAAAATATAAAGAGGCGGCAGATAAATTAGGGCAAAGATTCTCTTTTTATCAACAAATCTATACTCACCCCTACCCTTATGAATTAGAAACACAGGAAACCGATTTGGTCGAATGCGACTTATTTGAACTCCTGAAGGCATTACAAAAGATATTAAAGGAAAAAGAGGGGACGATGAAGATTTCAGTAAGTAATGTCTCTTTGGAGGAAAAAATGGAATATTTACAAAAATTATTAGCTGGTGAGGAAAAGATATTGTTTTTTGATTTATTTAAAGAGACAAGAAACAAAATGGAGGTAGTCACTACCTTCTTAGCCCTTTTGGAACTTATAAAATTAAAAAAGGTTTGCGTTCATCAGCATAAGTTATTTTCGGAGATATGGATATTCAGACAGTAGACTATAGACCATAGACTAAAGACTATAGACTAAAGACTATAGACCATAGACTAAAGACTAAAGACTATAGACTAAAGACTAAAGACTAAAGACTAAAGACATTAAACCATAGAAAAGTCTTCAGTTTTTAGTCCAATGTCTAACTTGCAGAGCAGGAATATATTATGAAAGACCATGAAAAGGCAAAAAAGATAATTGAGGTATTGTTATTTGTAGCCGCAGAGCCGCTGTCATTAGACAAGATCAGTCAAATCCTGGAAATGAAACCGCCCGCAGCCAGGAATTTAATCTTCGAGTTAAAAAAGGAATACTGGGAGGCACAGAAAGGGCTTGATATTATTGAAATAGCCAATGGCTATGAGATGTGTACCCGACATGAATATTCCCCATGGATCGAGCGGTTAAAAAAACAGCGCAAGGAAAATAAACTCTCCCCTTCTGCACTGGAGACATTAGCCATAATTGCCTATAAACAACCAATTACCAGGCTTGAAATAGATAATATTCGTGGGGTTAATTCCATTGGTGTAGTTCAAACATTATTGGATAAGAAATTAATTAAACTTGTGGGTAGAAAGGATGTTCCTGGTAAGCCATTACTTTATTCTACTACCTTAGAATTTTTGAAAACCTTTGGGCTGCCGAATTTATCTGCCCTACCTCAGATTGATGAATTAATTCAATAGTACAGGAATTTCCTCTATCTTTTTCTTTGTAAGTTATTATAGTGTTGTGTATTACGGTTAAATATATAATCCACAGATTACGCAGATTAAAAAAAATAAAAAATCTGTGAAATCTGTGAAATCTGCGGATTAAATTTAAAATAAGGTGATTTGATATGTTAAAATTATTAGCTCCGGCAAAGATAAATTTATTTTTAAGTGTCATCGGAAAAAGGCAGGATGGATACCATGAGTTAGAAACTATCCTGCAAAAAATAGAATTATACGATACCATTGTTTTAGAGGAGAAAGATGAGGGTGTCGAGTTAGAGTGTGAGCAGGTGCCGGGGGTAGAAAACTTAGTCTATCAAGCCGCAAGCCTTTTAAAACAAGAGTTGAAGATAAAAAAAGGGGTAAAAATAAGGCTTGAGAAGAATATTCCCATTGCCGCAGGATTAGGCGGAGGAAGCTCTGATGCCGCAACAACATTAATCGGCTTGAATAAATTATGGGAACTCGGGTTATCTCAAGATGAGCTAATTCACCTCGCCTCTAAATTAGGTGCCGATGTGCCTTTTTTTATCAATGATTGCGGATTGGCTTATGCAACAGGCATTGGCACAATCATTACCCCTTTACCCGATTTACCGCCATTCTGGTTGGTGATGATACTTCCTGAAATAAAAATTTCTACGGCTAAAGTATATGCAGACTTAAATTTTATGTTGACAAATGAGCCTATAAATAGTAAAATAATAGAAGCGGTTATTAAAAAAGGAAATATAGAGGAAATTCCAAGGTTATTGTTCAATACATTGGAACAGGTTGTCCTTCCTCAATATCCGATGATTAAAAGATTAAAGGAAGAACTTCTTTGTGCCGGTTGTCTGGGTGTGTTGATGTCAGGCAGCGGCTCAACAGTCTTTGGAATTGCCAGAACGCAAGTAGAGGCAGATAATATTTATCATAAATTAAGAGGGGGTGAGAGGGAGAAAGAGATAATCTTAGTGACAAAAAGTACTGGGGGATGTGAAAAGTGAAAAACGAAAAACTAACTTTTTATAATTTTCCACTTTTCACTTTTCGTTTTTCACTTTATTCTGGAGGTGGACTAACAAATGGACATTACTAATATTCGCGTTAAACGAATAGAGAATGATTCGAAGTTAAAGGCCTGGGTTTCGGTAACATTTGACGATGTATTTGTGGTGCATAACATTAAAATTATTCAAGGGCAAGATGATATGTTTATCGCTATGCCCAATAGACTTACTAAGGATGGGGTACTAAAAGATATTGCTCATCCCATTACTACTGAATTTAGACAGCAATTGCAGGATAAGGTATTATCTGCATATCAACAGGCAGAATAAGAAAGTATTCAGGTATCAGGTATCAGGCAAAAAGAGAAAAGAGGAGTTTTTGCCCCTCTTTATTAATCTTACCTGACACCTGACACCTGATACCTGAATGCTTACAATATTGGGGTGTCGCCAAGTTGGTAAGGCACGGGAATTTGGATCCCGCATTCGAAGGTTCGAGTCCTTCCACCCCAGCTTTTATAGCACCTATTAACCAAAAGTTCTCATCCAAGAAACGAATTTTCGATTTTCGATTGCCGATTTTAGATTGCAAATTGATTTATCTTTAAAATCCAAAATCGAAAATCCAAAATCCAAAATAATTTCACATGAGAACTTTTGGTTAATAACTGCTATATAGGTGATGAATGGTAGGTATAAGTGAAGAGGCCGCCTCGCAATCAGAGACACAAAGTGAAACTGATTTATCTATAATTGTCTTAGCCGCAGGATTAGGGAAGAGAATGAAATCTAATTTGGCTAAGGTACTTCATGAAATTTGTGATAAGCCAATGATAGATTATGTTCTGGATACCCTGTCCTTTTTTTTGCCTGCAAAAATTGTAGTAGTGGTAGGACATCAGGCAGAAGAGGTAACTAAATTACTTAAAGATAGAAAAGTAGCGATAGTTCTTCAAAGAGAATTATTAGGAACAGGACATGCGGTTGCCCAAACTTCAAAGGTATTGTCTGATTTTGAGGGGAATATTTTAATAGTTTGTGGAGATACCCCTTTATTAAAAAGAAACACATTGACAGGATTAATTCAGACTCATCGGCAGTCTGAGGCAACCATTACCATTCTTACGGTAACCATAGATGACCCGGCAGGATATGGAAGGGTAGTTATAGATTCTATGGGTCAGGTATGTAAAATCATTGAGGATAACGATGCAAGTGAAGAAGAGAAGGCGATTAAATTAGTCAATACAGGCTCTTATTGCTTTAAGGGTAAAAAATTATTTGCGGCTCTGAAAAAGCTAAGCAATGACAATAAACAAGGTGAATTTTACCTGACGGATGTAGTTGAAATTCTAAAGGAAGAAGGGGAGAAAATAGTCGCTCTCGAAGCTCCTGACCCAATTGAGGTTATGGGTATAAATACACAGGAGGACTTGAGGAAGGTTGAAGAAATTAAAAATTATGAATTAAAAATTAAGGAATTAAGGGATGGTTCACTCTTGTTTGAAAGATTGCGATTAAAAAATGAATGTGAAATTTGAAATTAGAAATTAGGGAGAGAGATTGAGGGGAGTCTACGAGTTAAGTGAAGACCTAATTTCTAATTTCCAATTTCCAAAAGAAATC
>JASEHU010000222.1 GCA_030018635.1 bacterium | reverse complement strand
TAAAAGCAAGGTAAAAGCCCCTTTTTTCCGTCGTCCTAAAGTAGCCACACCCATTGGATATGAAATTACCTTAGGGAAGTGGAATAATCTTTAGAATTAAGGAGACACAATGATGAATATCCCTATTTTATCATTAATTATCTTTATCCCATTAATCGGTGGGATTCTGGTACTATTTTTACCAAAGGATAAAGATAAACAGATCAAGACCATCGCGACGGCCATAGCCGCTATCCCGGTTATTTTGACCGGTTGGGTCTGCCTGCTATTTGACCGGACGACCGCACAAATCCAATTCATGGAGAAGGTTGATTGGATTCCATCGTTTGGCATTAGCTATCTTGTTGGGTTAGACGGATTAGGGCTGCCGATGGTTATTATCACGACCCTGCTTTCCCTTTTATCTTTAACTATCTCCTGGAATATCAAAGTCCGTGTAAAGGAATATTTTGCCCTATTTTTAATCTTAGAGGCAGGGATGTTAGGGGTATTTCTGTCCTTAGATTTGTTTGTATTTTATATCTTCTGGGAGCTTGTTTTGATACCGATGTACTTTATCATTGGGGTTTGGGGAGGACCAAGAAGGGACTATGCCTCAATGAAATTCATCCTTTATACCCTCATCGGCAGTCTTTTTATGTTATTGGGCTTTTTGGGGATATATTTTAGCGTAGAGCCGCATACATTCAATATGTTAGAATTATCCCAGAAGCCGCAAATTTTCCAATCTACATTTATTGCCAATATAGTCTTTTTAGCCCTTTATGTAGGCTTTGCGGTCAAGATTCCTGTTTGGCCATTCCATACATGGCTTCCGGATGCCCATGTTGAGGCACCAACCGCCGGCAGTGTGATTTTAGCCGGCGTCCTATTAAAGATGGGTGCTTATGGTTTATTGCGGGTTAGTCTACCTATTTTACCCGAAGCGGCGCAATATTTCGCCTATTTTCTGGCCATACTCGGGTTGATAAATATCATCTATGGTGCATTTGTGGCTATGGCACAAACTGATTTAAAGAAGATGATTGCCTATTCCAGCATAAGCCACATGGGTTATGTTTTACTTGCCATGGCGGCTTTGACTCCCGTAGGGCTTAGTGGTGCCTTGATGCAATGCTTTACCCATGGAATTGTTACCGGCTCTTTATTTATGTTAGTCGGGGTGATTTACGACCGGGCACACCTGCGTGATATTAATGCCTTTGGCGGAATAGGTAAGGTAGTGCCTGCCTATACCTCTGTTATGGGTATTGCTGTTATGGCTTCACTTGGATTACCAGGATTAGCTGGATTTATCGGTGAATTATTATGTTTCATCGGTGCATTCCCGGTATTTCCTACCATTACAGCTGTGGCTGTCGTCGGTGTGTTGATAACCGCTATTTATCTTTTATGGATGTATCGCCAGGTATTCTTTGGCGACTTAAATGAAAAATATGCCAAACTAAAAGATTTAGATATGCGGGAATGGATCTCTTTGGCACCGTTGATGTTTTTAATCATATTAGTTGGACTATATCCAAAAATAGTTTTAGATTTGATGAATGTAACTATATTGCAGATAGTGGGGAGATTTTAAATAACGCGGTTAACAAGGTTTGCAAAAAGGGTAAGCGTTCAGGTAAAATGTAGAATGTAGAAGGAAGGCAGGAAAAATACTAAAACTTCATAATTCTACATTCTACATTCAATATTCTACATTCAAGGTGAATTTCCGTTTGAACAGGTCGAAATCTTTCGGAATCTCAACCAAAATCAGCAACGAATAGCTGAACGGTTACCAAAAAGGATGGGCTTCTTTTATGCTGGAAACATTACCGGAAATGCCCTATTGGTGATATAATAAAACTATGGATTTTAAACTATCGGCACATACCAAAAACATGTTGCAAGAACGGGAGATTCCAGAGGAATGGGTATGGCGAACTATTGATAAACCTGATTGGGAAAATATAGGGGAAGACAATAATATCCATTATTTCAAAAGCATTTCAGAACATGGTGGACGAATTCTACATGTGGTTGTAAATCAACATATTTTACCACAAAAAGTGGTAACAGTATTCTTTGACCGTAGGGTAAGGAGGCAAGAATGAGATTAAAAGTAGACAAAGAAAGCGATGCTCTCTACTTCCGATTGGATGAATCATCTATTGTTGAGTCAGAGGAAGTACAATCTGGCGTAATTTTAGACTTCAATGCAGATGGTAAAATAGTAGGTGTTGAAATGCTCAACTTGAGTGATAGGATAAAACCCGAACAGCTAAAAGTATTTCAATATGAGACTGTATAGTTTAGAAAGGACACTTCCACTAACACGGTGTATGTGTAAAATGGGAAATGCCTTGCACTTCACATGTACCGAAAACAGGAGATAATTATCATGGAATGTCCCAATGGTTGTCTATCTCCGATGGAGATAAAGAAAGATGAAAGACTCTTTCATCGGAATGGGCTACCTATTGTTATTTCGGACTTGACGATTTATGTATGTCCAGAATGTGGGCAAGAATCAATGCCTTTGCCTTCAGCGAGAATTGTAGAAAATGTTTTAAAGGGGACAGTTTCATCCTCTGGTAAGTTCACTGCTGAGTTATATGAAATGAGTTGTGTAGGATAAACTTCAATAACACAGCATAAAAAGAAAAGTTTGTTCGATTAATTTGCTATAGAGATAAAATCTGAGGAGGAAAGTAAAAGTGATAGATTGGAGTAAATTTGATTGGGTTTTATTAAGTCCAGAATTAATTATTTTCGCGGCGGCAATATTAGTCATTGTCATTGACCTGATTTTGCCAAAAGGTAAAGGGATATCAGGCTGGCTAACTATAATTGGTTTGCTCGCAAGTTTGAGTTCCACCTTTACTTTGAGACAAGGTGAGATTTTTGGTGGGATGTTGGTCCTTGATAACCTGGCAATATTCTCTAAACAATTATTGCTGGCTATAACGATTTTAGTCACCTTATCTTCCGTAGATTATATAAAGAAGTTACCGGCAAACAGAGGTGAATATTACGGCCTTTTACTTTTGGCTACACTTGGTCTGCTCTTCATGGTCTCTGCGGCTGAATTTATTACCTTATTTATTTCATTGGAGCTGGCTAGTTTAAGTTGTATTATTTTGGCCGGTTATTTAAAGAAAGACCCCAAATCCGCAGAGGCAGGGGTAAAATATCTCTTGTTTGGGGTATTGTCTTCGGCAATATTGCTTTATGGTTTAAGTTTTCTCTACGGATTAACCGGGTCAACATTTCTGAAAGATATATGCCCGGAGACTATGAGTCCAATAGTGCTTCTAACAATAATTTTATTAATGGCCGGGTTTGGATTTAAAATTGCCGCGGTACCATTCCATATGTGGGTTCCTGACACCTACGAAGGGGCACCTACACCTATCACCACCTACCTGGCCACGGCCTCAAAGGTAGCAGGTTTTGTAGTCATCCTGCGGGTATTTCTAGTTTGTTTCGTAGATATAAAGGTAGATTGGTTGATGTTAATGGCGGTTTTGTCGGTGCTTTCTATGGGTCTTGGCAATCTGTGTGCCATACCTCAAACCAATATCAAACGAATGTTAGCTTATTCCAGCGTTGCTCATGCAGGATATATTCTCATCGGGTTAGCCGTAGTTACGGATATTGGCATTGGTGCGGTTATCCTTTATTTATTGGTTTATTCCTTAGCCTCACTTGGTGCCTTTCTGGTGGTTATTGCCTTTTCTAATCAAACAGGCTCTGATACCATCGAAGATTATGCCGGGTTATGGAAAAGGGCACCCCTTTTATCCTTAGCTATGTTGCTGAGTTTGGTTTCGATGGCTGGTATTCCTCCTTTAGCCGGTTTTATCGGTAAGTTCTATCTGTTTGCCGGTGCCATAAAAGAAGGTTTGATCTGGCTTCCTGTAGCAGGGGTACTATTTAGTGTTGTTTCGGTTTATTACTATTTTATGGTGGTCAAGACAATGTATTTCAAAGAACCAAAAGAATCCACCCCAATTATTACAGGAAAACCATTATCTATAGGTATTCTTATAGCCGTGATGAGCATTATCGTTATTGGTATCTATCCTGCCCCTTTTCTCAATCTGGCAATACTGGCGATTAAATCCTTCTTCGGTTGCTAACCGGCAATTCTCATTTATGAGAGTGAATATATCTCTCGTCAAGGTGGCAAAAGTTTGACCTGTGCAATCAAGTACTTTATAACGGATGTTCCATCTTGTACCAACAGAGCGAGCGTAGTTTAACCCGTTGAAAAT